>JAFQUE010000053.1 GCA_017408685.1 Bacteroidaceae bacterium
GCCGACCGTTATGATGATACAGCCGCAGGCAGTATAATCCCTGCACGCACTCCGGTGATACTCTATCTTGAGGATGAACCGTTCACTGCAGGTGTTTATACGTTTACCTATGCTCCCGGTGCAGAGGTTTTGAGCGATGCCGTGGCTGAAAAGGTTGACGCGGCAATAATATTCGGTAAAATTCTTCAGACTCCAATCTTGTGTGATGCCAATACCAGGTACTACAAGCTTGGCGGAAAGAGCGGTGACACTGTATCAAAGATGTATTGGATGTACAAGGAATACGGCAGTGACGGAACAATTACTAATGCCGGCACCCATGATGGAGGATATATCCGTTGTTCTGCAAACAAGATATATATGACAGTTGCCGAAAGCGTTGCATCAAATTCGTTCAGTATGCGCTTTGGCATTGATAGCGGAACTACAGATATTAATGAGGTGAATGGTGAAAATGCAGACGTGAAAACTATTTATGACCTCCAGGGACGTAAGTTAACGGAGATTACCGAGCCGGGCATGTACATTGTAGACGGTAAAAAGGTTTACGTTAAATAATGGAATTTATTTGTATCTTTGCAGTGAAAATATGATTGTTATGAGAAAAGAATATATTAAACCGGAGGTTGAATTTCTATCATTTTCCACCAGTAGCATAATTGCTACTTCTCCAGATATGGAAATTGGAGAAGGGCCGACTGGAGAAGGTGAAGGTAGTGATTTTACCGAGGATGCCGGTGCTGCACGTGGCGACTGGAACAACATCTGGGAAGGTCTTTAAGCGGTATTGATATACTGTACAAAACAGCAAGAGGATGACTTCAAAAAAGTCATCCTCTTGCTGTTTTGTGCTGCTTTTTTTGGGGGGGTAAGGGTGACTAAAGTCTTTAAGCGGTCCTGTCATCTTGAGCAAAGCGAAGGACCTTGAAGTGGCTTCTTTAGCACCCTTTAGTCTCCTTAACCTCTTTAGTTACCGTTATCCAATAAAAGGGCTACTTACAACCCGAACGCTATGCTGTCAATGCCTGAATAGATGAAGCTGCACACACCGAGCAGTACAATGCCCACGGTACATATCGTTAGGCTTATGCGTGTGTACGGGTCACTCTTTATGCGCTCCAAGGGTTGTGCGCTCTCCTTCATGTACATTGCCTTGACAATAAGAAGGTAGTAATAGAGCGAAATCACGGTATTGAGCAGGGCTATGAACACCACAATCCATGCTCCGGCGCTGAATG
This sequence comes from Bacteroidaceae bacterium, assembly GCA_017408685.1. Classification (GTDB taxonomy): domain Bacteria; phylum Bacteroidota; class Bacteroidia; order Bacteroidales; family Bacteroidaceae; genus HGM04593. The sequence continues at coordinate 1,239 of JAFQUE010000053.1, forward strand.
CGTTCATGAACACGAAGAACTTGCTGAAGAAACCGGCAAACGGTGGTATACCGGCGAGCGAGAAGAGTGCCAGTGTCATTATGAACGTAAGTTTGGGATTGCTCTTGTAGAAACCGTTGAAGTTCGCACGCTTGGCCGGGGCTCCAATCTGCCATTCCACACTCTCTATTATTGCAAACACTGCCATGTTGGCTACCATGTAAACAATGAGGTAGTATACGAGCGAGGTCATGCCGGTTGCTTTTCCTCCAATGACGGCAAGCATGAGATAACCGGCCTGGGATATGCTGCTGAATGCCATAAAGCGCTTGAGGTCCTGCTGTTTAATGGCCATTAGGTTGGCTGCCGTTATGCTGGCAACCACGGTGAGGCATATAATAAGGTTCCAATGTTCGGTCATTGGTGCAAAAACTCTTGTAAGTACAGTGAAGAGGGTAAACACTGCGGCGCCTTTGGAAATGACCGAGAGGTAGGCTGTGACACTTGTGGGGGCTCCCTGGTAACTGTCGGCAGTCCAGAAGTGGAAGGGTACAAGGGATATCTTGAAACCCATTCCGGCAAAGAACATCACAAGCGCAAAAATCTGTATGGGAAGGCCTGTCATGCGTGCCGCCATATCCTCAAAGTAAAGTGTGCCGGTGGTACCGTAAAGGAACGATATGCCATAGAGCATTATGGCCGACGCGAACATTGACGAGAGTATGTACTTCACGCCTGCCTCGGCCGAGTTGTGGCGGTATTTGTCGAATGCCACAAGGCATGCAAGAGGCAATGAGGCAAGTTCAATGCCAATGAACAGCAACAGGAAGTGGCGTGCGCTAATCATGAAGAACATACCCACCAGTGTACTAAGCAACAGCACATAGAACTCGCCCTGCTTGTGGTACGAATCGCTGTTGCTTATCCATTTGTGAGACTGCATTATAACCAGCAATGCACCGAACGAAAGCAGGCTCTTCATGAAAACTATTATGGCGTTGCTCTCGTACATGCCGCCAAAGAGGGTGAAATGCGAGCGGTCGCCAAGTGTGAGCACCACAAGTGCTGCGGTGAGAATGCACACCAACGGGTGGAATACCCTTCTTGAACTGCCGGTGGCAATGAGGTCATACATGAAGATGATGAGGTATATGCCAAGCAGGCATACCTCGGGGCGCATTTCAAAGAATTGTATGTAGTTCATATTGCTTTTGTTCTCTAAGTTTAAGTTTTAAAGGGTTATTAAGGGGCAACTTTTATCTTTCCACTTTAACCCCACTTCGTGGGCTTGAACCTTGGCTGCGCTCGCTGTAAAAGCTCAAGTAAACTTGGCTTTCGCTCGCCTGGCACAAGTTTTCATCTTTCATCTTTCATCTTTCATCTTTTAATGGCTTGCCAACAAATTCCCAAGTATGTTGCCTACTCCGTCGTTTATGAGGTTGCTCACCCACATTGGGGCTATGCCAAGTGCTGCAATGCACACAATGAGGCATATGACGGTGAAGCGCTCGTCCCATGTGGCGTCGCTCAATTTCTTGTGCTCTTCGTTCTCGGGTTCGCCGTAGAGTATGCGGCCGACCACGCGCAGTATGTACACTGCAGTAATCACAATGCTTGTGCATGCTATTATGGTAACCGTGCGGTGGAAGGGGTCGTCAATGCCGAAAGCGCCGGCAAAGACGGTCATCTCGGCAATGAAACCGCTGAATCCCGGCAACCCGAGGTTGGCAAGGCCGGCAATGACATAACCCACGGCCAGGAACGGCATTATCTTCATGAGACCGCGCAATTGGCGTATGTCGCGGGTGTGGGTGCGGCCGTATATCATACCGATGAGCGCAAAGAAGAGTGCTGTCATGAGTCCGTGCGAGAGCATTTGCAGTATTGCGCCGGTACAGGCTGTCTTGTTGAGCATGAGGATTGCAAAGAGCACCAGTCCGCAGTGCGAAACCGATGAGTATGCGTTAATATACTTGAGGTCCGTTTGGCTTATTGCGCTCAAGGCTCCGTAAACAACGCTTATTGTGGTGAGTATAATGAATATCCACGACAGTTCATCGGCAGCCTGAGGCAACAGGTATATGGCAACGCGGAAACAACCGTATCCGCCGAGTTTCATAAGCACTCCTGCATGGAGCATTGATACCGACGTTGGAGCGCAGGCGTGTCCGTCGGGGCTCCAGGTGTGGAACGGGAAGAGCGCACCCAGTACACCGAATCCTATGAATGTCATGGGGAAGAAAATGTACTGCAGGTTTGCGGGTATGTTGTCCATTGCAGCAATCTCGTTTATGTTCATGGTGGTTGCTCCGCTGCCGAAGTAAATGCCCAGTATACCCATGAGCAGGAATGCTGAACCGCCCATGAGCATTAGTGTGAGTTTCATAGCCGAGTACTCCTTGCGTCCGCTGCCCCATACGCCTATGAGAAGATACATGGGGATGAGGGCTGTCTCGTAGAACATGAACATTGTGAAGAGGTCGGTCGATATGAAGAAACCGTATACGCCCAGCGATAGCAGGGTATACCAAAGGAAGAACTCCTTTGTCATGGGCTTTATACGCCATGAGGCGAATGTGCCGGTAAATACTATTATCGAAGATAGCAACAGCATTGCTACCGAAATGCCGTCAACGCCAACCGAGAAGCATATATTGAGCGGAGCAAACCATGTGACCGAAGCGGTGTAGAGCATGGCCGCTGTTTCGCCTGCGTTACGTTGGGCTATGAAATCTATTGTAAGGTATACCGAAAGGGCAAGCAGCAGCACAGAGCCTGTGGCCATGACTGCGCGTGTTTGGTTTATGTTGCGGCAACCCCAAAGTGCCGGCAACATCAATAACGGTATGATGACAAACAGAACGAGTATATTCATTTCTTATTCTCCTTTCTTCAATTATAAAAAGAACAGTATTGCCGATATCAGAAGCACACCTGCCAGGAACCATATGCTGTATGTCTGCACGTTTCCACTCTGCATTGGCCGTATGAGCGCTCCAGCCTTCTGGGCTGTCTTCGCAAGCAGGTCGAGCGAACCGTCGACAATGTGGCGGTCGAACCATGCTATTGGCGCACTTATTCCCTTGAATATGATTTTCTTGGTTATGAACATCCACACTTCGTCCATGTAGAACCTGTGGTATGCGGCTTTTATCGGGGTGCGCAATACTTGGTTAATCTTTGCGGTAATGCGGCTCTCGCCCTTCATGTACATTATGGTTGCCAGTGCAATGCCTGCCGCGGCAAGGATAATGCTGGCTGTTGCCACGCCCTTGTCAATGTGTATGGTGTATGCCCGGCCGTTGCTGCTTATGAATTCTCCGAACGGTATGAACCCGGCAACGCAGGTTATTGCCGCGAGTATGATGAGCGGAATAGTCATTCTGGCGGGTGATTCGTGGGGCTTGTGCGGCTCATGGTCGCATGCTCCGCGCTCGTAGAGGGCGAGTTGCTCCTCGTAGTGGCTTTTGCCCCAGAAGATGAGGTAGTAGAGACGGAACATGTAGAATGCCGTCATTGCTGCCACAATGCTCATGAACACTCCCATTGGCGTTGAGAAGTTGTAGCATGCGACAAGAATCTCGTCCTTGCTGAAGAAACCGCTAAAGGGGGGTATTCCCGCTATGGCAAGACATGCGATGAGGAATGTGATGTGTGTAACGGGCATGTATTTGCGCAAACCGCCCATGTGACTCTTTTCGTTACTGTGTACGGCGTGTATTATGGAGCCTGCACCCAGGAACAGGAGTCCTTTGAACATGGCATGCGTGAACAGGTGGAACATCGAGGCCATGTATCCGAGTCCGCCCTCATGCGGGTCGGCGCTTGTGCACACTCCCAGCGCCACCATCATGAATGCAATCTGTGAGATTGTGGAGAATGCAAGCACTCGCTTTATGTCGGTCTGCACACATGCCACAATGGCGGCATAGAGTGCCGTGAATGCTCCCACGTAGGCAATGATGTGCAACACCTCGGGGGCATAGCCAATGAACAGCGGGAACATCCTTGCAACGAGGTATACTCCGGCAACAACCATTGTGGCCGCGTGTATGAGGGCCGATACGGGTGTGGGGCCTTCCATGGCGTCGGGCAACCATATGTGCAGGGGGAACATGGCGCTCTTTCCGGCACCGCCTATGAACATGAGCAGCAATGCTGTTGGCAGCACTGCGCCTGCAGTGGCAAGGACATCGGTCTGTGGTGTGAAAGAGTATGTGCCGGTGTAGTATCCGTAGATGAGAATGCCAATGAGGAAGAATAGGTCGGCAAAGCGTGTGACAATGAATGCTTTTTTCGACGCTGCAATGGCTGCGGGCTTGGTGTAATAGAAACCTATGAGCAGGTATGATGACACGCCCACGAGTTCCCAGAATACATACATCTGGAATATGTTGGTTGCAACCACAAGTCCGAGCATTGAGAATGTAAAGAGTGAGAGGAATGCATAGTAGCGCTGGAATCCTCTCTCGCCCTCCATGTACCCCAACGAGTAGATGTGTACCATGAGACTGACGGTGGATATGACAATGAGCATCATGGCCGAGATGGGGCTTATGAGAATGCCCATGTCAATGCACAGGGTATCGCCAAGAGGTAACCAGTGGAAGTTATAGGGCATTGTCTCGGCGAACACTCCGCTTGCGTCGCGTCCCGCCGCAAAATACTCTATGGCCGCATAGTACGAAAGTGCGGTAACTGCAACCAAGGTGAGTGTGCCTATTGTGCCCGCAACCTTGTGGGGCATTATCTTGCCTGCAAGGCCGAGCAACAGAAAACTCAGCAGCGGCAGTATGAGTATTAGAATGGTATATTCCATAATGTCATCAGTACTTCAGGTTCTTCAATCTCTTGATGTGTATCGAGTGGAAATTCCTGTACACATTTATTATTATTGCTATTGCGACGGCTGTCTCTGCTGCTGCCACGCCAATGCCGAAAAGGGAGAATATGTAACCTTCAAGGTGTCCGGGATGGCAGTATGCATTGAACACGGCAAAGTTTATGTCCACGGCATTAAGCATCATTTCGGTGCTGATGAGCAGTGACACCAGATTGCGCCTGGTGAAGAAACCGAACACTCCAATGAAGAAGAGTACGGCCGACAGTATGAGTAGGTATTCTGCAGGGATGTTCATGTGGTAAAATGTGAAAGGTGAAAAGTTAAAAGTTTATTTCTTGCGGGCAATCATTATGGCTCCCACGGTGCAGGCAAGCAGCAGCACGCTCATAACCTCAAAGGGGAGTATGAAATCGTATTTCCCGGTTCCCATGAGCGTCATTCCAAGTTCTTTCATCTCAACGCCATCTCCTGTGAAGTTCACGGCCTGGAAGTCGGTGGTGTTGATGAGGTATATTGCTGCAACCATTCCCGTGAGGGCAACGGCAGTTCCTGCAAGATAACGACGCAGGGAGGTCTGTGTGACGTCAACACTTCCCTTGCCAATGAGCAGCACCACAAAGATGAACATCACTACAATGCCGCCGGCATATACTGTAATCTGTGCGGCGCCAAGGAAGGTATAGTGGAGCATGAAATAGAGCCCGGCTGTGCCGAACAGCACAAACAGCAACTCGGTGGTGGCACGCATGATTCGACTCGATGTGACGGCAAAGAGTGCTGCCACAATCATCACAAATGCAAGGCTTGCGAATATTATAAGATTTATATCCATACTATCTGTTTAGTTTCATTATCAGTTTCTTGCGGTCGAAGACTGCATTCTCGAACTCGTTCGTGAACTCGATTGCTCCTTTGGGGCAGGCGTTGACACATAACTGGCAGAACATGCATGCTCCAAGGTCGTAATGGTATTCGGCAAGCACCTTCTTGCTCTTGCCGCTCTCCTCGTCGGTGACGGTGCGGGTGGTTATGCTTATTGTGCCGTTGGGACATGCCTGCTGGCACAGTCCGCATGCAATGCATTTGTTGTTGCCCTCCTCGTCGTGGGGCATGCGTAGCATTGCACGGTGTCTTTCCGAAATGTGCTGTGTCTTCCTGTTCTCGGGGTAGCGCTCTGTCACCTTCCGGGTGAAGAACTCACGCAATGTAACCCCAAGACCTGTGAGCAGGGATTTAACTGCCGTGAGAATATTACCTATATATGTATTGTCCAAAAAACCCATAGTCATTATATGTTTTTACAAAGTCCAACCCATTACCACGCAAACGGTCATTATCAGCAGGTTTAACAACCCGATAGGTACCAGATATTTCCATTCCAGTACAAGTACCTGGTCAATACGCAGGCGCGGGAATGTCCAGCGCACCCACATGAGCAGCCAAATGACAAAGAATACTTTGCCAAGGAACCACACTATGCCGGGAATCCACTCCATGGCAGCGTTGAAACCGTCGAGTCCGGGAATGTACAGCGGTGTCCAGCCTCCAAGGAACAGGGTGGTGGCAATACCTGCGATGATGAAAAGGTTCATGAACTCGGCAACGTAGAAAAGGCCGAATCCCATACCTGAATATTCGGTGTGGAAACCTGCCGTGAGTTCCGACTCGGCTTCGGGAAGGTCGAACGGTGCACGGTTGGTTTCGGCGTTTCCTGCTATCAGGTATATAAGGAATGCGATGATGGCCGGGATATGCCCGCGCACGATGAACCATCCTTCGCGCTGCATTTCCACAATCTCGCTCACGCGCATGGTTCCGCTGAGCACCACAAGGGTGAGTATACACAGGCTCATCGAAAGTTCATAACTTATCATCTGCCCGCCGCTTCGTATGGCTCCAATCATGGAGAACTTGTTGTTGCTGCTCCAACCAGCCAGCAGAATGCCGAGTACGCCGAACGATGAGGCTGCCATGATGAAGAACACACCTATGTTGAAGTCGAGCACCTGAAGTCCGTTATCGAACGGGAGGCAACTGAATGTTATGAGGGAACTCATTACAACAAGGAAAGGCGCCAGAGTGTAAAGTGCGCGGTCGGAGTCCTTTATGTCGATAATCTCCTTGATGAGCATTTTGAATACGTCGGCAAACACTTGCAGCAGGCCCAGAAAACCTACGCGGTCGGGGCCTATGCGGCATTGGAATGCGGCGCATACCTTGCGTTCCATGTATATCATCACTATGGCAAAGACAAGGTAGGCGGCAATAGCGCATACCGCTATCAAGGCGCACTCAACGAGTGTGGCAACCTGGGCCGGGAGCACCGATTGCAGGTAACTTTCAATGGAAGCGTTTATGGATGTAAAATCAATCATTTTTCCTCTTTTTATCGGTCAATGTCGGGTATCACGTAGTCGAGTGAGGCACCGATGGTAATCATGTCGGCAACTTTGTGCCCTTTCATTATATTCTGTGCTGCTGCAATGAGCGGGAGTCCCATGGGGCGGAACTTCAATCTGTATGGGGTTTTCTCCCCGTGACTCTCGATGAATACACCGAATTCTCCTCGTGAACCTTCGACGGCTGCATAGAAGCGACCCTCGGGCAGTTTTATAATTGGTTTGGTCTTTGTCTTGAAATCGCCCTCGGGGATGTTGTCTATGAGTTGCTCGATTATGTGTATCGATTCGACAATCTCCTCGAGTCGCACAAGCAGACGGTCGTAGCAATCGCCGCCTGTGTGTATAATCTCCTTGAACTCTACCTTGTCGTAAAGCGCGTAGGGATGGCGTTTGCGCACGTCGCATGCCCAACCCGAAGCACGACCGGTACCTCCTGTCGTGCCGAATGAGATTGCGTCCTCGCGTGAGAGAATGCCCACGCCTATTGAACGGTTCCTGAAGATTATGTTGTTGACGAATACGTCGTAATACTCCTTAAGTCTTTTCTTCTGGTCGTTGCAGTACTCCTTTACCTTGGCTGCAAAACCGGGTGTGATGTCGGCCTGTACGCCGCCTATGACGTTGTAGTTCTGTATGAGACGCCCGCCGGTGACTTCCTCCATTATGTCGAGGAGTTTCTCGCGGTCGCGGAACCCGTATATGAACGAGGTTATTGCTCCCATGTCCATTGCCATGCAGGAGAACATGAGCAGGTGCGAGTCGATACGTTGCAACTCGTCCATTATTGTCCTTATATATTGTACGCGCCCGGTTACCTCAAGTCCCATAGCCTTTTCAATGCACATGCACAGTGCATGGCGGTTCTGGTGTGCGCTCAAGTAGTCGAGGCGGTCGGTGAAGGCCAGTGTCTGCGGGTAGGTCCTGCTCTCGCACATTTTTTCTATTCCGCGGTGTATGTATCCGCAGTGTATGTCTACCTTGCGCAATACCTCTCCCTCGAGCGACAGTCTGAAACGGAGTACGCCATGGGTGGCAGGGTGCTGGGGACCTATGTTTATTACAAACTGGTCGTAGTGCAGAATCTTCATCTTCTCAACCAGTTCGGCAAGTTGCTTGTCCTCAGCAATATCATATTCGCGTACAATCTCTTCGTTCTTTTCACTCTCGAGACGTACCGGGTTGATGGTCTCACTCGGGTCATAATCCTTGCGCAGGGGGAATCCTACCCAGTCGTTGCGCAGGAACAGGCGTCTCATGTCGGGGTGCCCGGCGAACTCTATTCCGTAGAAGTCATAGACCTCGCGCTCGTACATCTCGGCAATCTGCCATATGTCGCTCACGGTGGGAATCTGCGGTCTGTCGCGCTCTGTTATGCGCACAGCAAGTTCTTCCACGTCATGTGTTGCGCTGTTTTCAAGGATATATATCACGCCTAACCCTTCTGCTTCCCAGTCCATGCCAATCATCTCGCGCAGGAAATCCATTCCTGCTGCGCGCCTGTCAAGCATTGTCTGCCTGAAGGATTTTATATCAATGTATTCAATATCCATCATTGCTCCTTATCTTCTTTAACAGGGTGGTTGGTGACTATTATGGGTTCGGCAGGCAATTCCCCGCGTTTCTGGTGCCTGTTCTTGCCGCCAAGGAATTTCTCTACCTTTACTTTGCGCTGCAGTTGCATCATGCCGTAGAGAATGGCCTCGGGGCGTGGGGGGCAACCGGGAATGTATACGTCTACAGGGACAATCTTGTCAATTCCGTTGAGCACATGATACGAATCCTTGAAGGGACCTCCGCTTATGGCGCAACCGCCCACGGCAACCACATACTTGGGTTCGGCCATCTGGTCATAGAGTCTCTTTAGAACAGGCGCCATCTTATGTGTAATGGTACCTGCGCACATGATGAGGTCGGCCTGGCGGGGCGAATTGCGTGTAACCTCGAACCCGAAACGTGCAAAATCGTAACGTGCTGCACCCACTGACATGAACTCTATTCCGCAACAACTGGTGGCGAAGGTGAGCGACCACAGCGAGTTGCTGCGTCCCCAGTTTATCAGGTCGTCGAGCTTGCCCACAACGACATTGGTACGTTCCTTGTTGATTTCGGCAATGAGGGCTTCAAGCGTCTCATTGTCTTTGAACTCCTCATAAGGGATAGATTTGATGACCGGTTTTTTCATTTCCATTCAAGTGCTTTTTTGCGCCATGCATAGGCAAGTCCCAAAATAAGGAACGACAGGAAGAAAAGGATTCCTACAAGGGCCTTGAAACCGAGTTCCTGTACGATTGTTGCCCATGGAAAGAGGAATATGGCCTCGATGTCGAACATGAGAAAGAGTATTGCAAACAGGTAATATCCGGTTCTGAAGTGAATCCAGGTGTTTCCCTGTGTGGGGATTCCGCATTCATAGGTCTCTGCCTTGTTGCGGTTGAAGGTTCTTGGAGAAATCCACCTTGTAATAATCATCACCAGCGCCACGAAAGCCGCCGAGGCAATAATCATTGTAAACAGCAGTACATAATCCATATCTCTTTGACTTATAAAAGTTTGTTCTGAATATAAGCGGCAATATGCCGTTTTTGTTCATCTATCGACTCACAAATGTAGTGAAAATATGGGTACAGGTGGATGGCAAAAAAAGCAAAAAATTCACTTTTTTTACGAATTAACGAAGTTTAAACAATCTGTGCGCTGTTACAGGATTGTGTCAAGCAACATCATTATGGTGAAGCCGGCGGCAAAACCTATTGTACCTATGTTGCTGTGCTTGCCTTGCTGCGATGACGGAATAAGTTCTTCTACCACTACATAGAGCATGGCTCCTGCCGCAAATGCAAGCAGCAACGGCATTGAGGCGGTGTTGTCGCCAAGGAAAAGAATTGTGGCTATTGCCGCCACGGGTTCTACCAGTCCCGATAGTGCTCCCATAAGGAATGCCTTTCCTTTGCTTTTGCCTTCGCTGCGAAGCGGAACGGATATGATTGCTCCTTCAGGAATGTTCTGTATGGCCATGCCCACAGAAAGAGCCAGCGAACCGGCTATGGTGAGGTTTGCGTCGCCGTTCATAACTCCTGCAAGCACTACTCCCACTGCCATGCCCTCGGGGATGTTGTGCAACGCTACGGCCAGAATCATCTTGGTTGAACGTGAAAGCGATGACTTGGGACCTTCGGGTGCGTTGCTGTCGGTATGCTGGTGGGGTATGAACGTATCGAGCAACAGCAGGAACACCATGCCGGCAATGAATCCCGCAAAAACGGGCCAGCATTCGGCGAAACCTTCGCCGGCCTGTTCAAGTGCCGGTTGCAGCAGTGACCAGAATGTGGCGGCGACCATTATGCCCGACGCAAAACCGAGCATGGCATTGTTGGTGCGTTGTGATATCTTGTCGCGAAGTAGCAGTACCATTGCCGCTCCTAATGTTGTGCCCAGAAAAGGGATTGTCAAACCTATCAGAATTTCCATTGTCTCATTTGATTTGCATGCAAAGTTATTCTTTTTTTTATTACTCGTTGCCTTTGGCAACAATAATGTGATATTGTGGAACAATTGTTAACATTTTTGCCGCAGATATGATTTTTTATAGTTATCTTCGCAGGGAAAAACAGACTTCAGGAATCAAATACAAAATATATATCATTTATGATTTATTTCTTCAGTACCCCCTCGGGTTCGGTTATCGCAACCCAAACAAACAATGTGTTGGCCGCAGCCGATGTTGAGAAACTCTGCTGGCTTTACGGTGAGGCTGTCCTCGTCGACGGCGAGAAGATGGACGGCTATTTCATAGGACCACGCCGCGAAATGATTACTCCATGGAGTACCAATGCCGTGGAGATTACCCAGAATATGGGTCTTTCGGGCATTGTGCGCATTGAGGAATATTTTGAGGTAGAGAATGAGAATGCCGATTATGACCCCATGCTGCAGCGCATGTACCATGGTCTCGACCAGGAGATATTCACTGTGGATATCCAGCCCAAACCCATTGAATTCATCGATGACCTCGACAGTTACAACGAGCAGGAAGGTCTTGCCCTTTCAAAGGAGGAGATTGACTATCTGCACCGCGTAGAGGGAGAACTGGGCCGCAAACTCACCGACAGCGAGGTGTTCGGTTTTGCCCAGATAAACTCGGAGCATTGCCGTCACAAGATTTTCGGCGGTACATTCATAATCGATGGCGAGGAAATGCCTTCATCGCTCTTCGCAATGATAAAGCGCACTACAAACGAGAACCGCAACAGCATTATCTCGGCCTACAAGGATAATGTGGCCTTTGCGCAGGGACCGGTTGTGGAGCAGTTCGCCCCCGCCGACCACTCTATCCCCGACTATTTCGTGATAAAGGATATCGAGACTGTCATTTCGCTGAAAGCCGAAACGCATAACTTCCCTACCACAGTGGAACCTTTCAACGGTGCTTCTACAGGTACAGGAGGCGAAATCCGTGACCGCATGGGCGGCGGAAAGGGCTCATGGCCTATTGCGGGTACTGCAGTATACATGACATCATATCCACGTACATACAACGACCGCAAGTGGGAAGAGGTGCTCCCGGTGCGCAAATGGCTGTACCAGACACCTGAACAAATCCTTACAAAGGCCTCTAACGGTGCCTCGGATTTCGGTAACAAGTTCGGTCAGCCGCTCATCTGCGGCTCAGTGCTTACGTTCGAGCATAAAGAGAATGACGAAGTATATGGTTACGACAAGGTAATAATGCTTGCCGGAGGTGTAGGTTACGGAACACGCCGCGACTGCCTGAAGGGTGCACCCGAGAAGGGCAACAAAGTCATTGTGATGGGTGGCGACAACTACCGTATCGGTCTTGGTGGCGGTTCGGTGTCATCGGTTGACACAGGCCGTTATTCTTCGGGTATCGAACTCAACGCCGTGCAGCGTGCCAATGCGGAAATGCAGAAACGTGCATACAACGTTGTGCGTGCACTTTGCGAGGATGATACAAACCCCGTGGTTTCAATCCACGACCATGGTTCGGCTGGTCATGTGAACTGTCTGTCGGAACTTGTGGAGGAGTGCGGTGGTCTCATCAATATGGCAAACCTGCCTGTAGGTGACAGCACTCTGTCGGCAAAGGAAATCATTGCCAACGAGTCACAGGAGCGCATGGGATTGCTCATAAAGGAGGATGCTATTGATTATGTGCGCAAGGTGGCCGAGCGTGAGCGTGCTCCTATGTATGTTGTGGGCGAGACAACAGGTGACGCGCGTTTCGCATTCGAACAGGCCGACGGCAAGCGTCCGTTCGACCTCTCGGTAAGTCAGATGTTCGGTTCTTCGCCAAAGACATATATGGTTGACAAGACCGTTGAGCGTCATTATAAGGACGCCGAATATGACGAGGCAAACATTGAGGAATATCTCACCGATGTTCTGCGTCTTGAGGCTGTTGCCTGCAAGGACTGGCTCACCAACAAGGTCGACCGTTCGGTGACAGGTAAGATTGCCCGCCAGCAGTGCCAGGGCGAAATACAACTCCCGCTCAGCGACTGCGGTGTGGTTACACTTGACTATCGTGGCAAGAAGGGTATCGCAACCTCTATCGGTCATGCTCCTCAAGCCGGTCTTGCCGACCCGGCAAAGGGCTCTGTGCTTGCAGTGTCCGAGGCTTTGACAAATATTGTGCTTGCTCCGCTTGCAAACGGAATAAAGAGCATTTCGCTCAGTGCCAACTGGATGTGGCCCTGCCGCTCCCAAGAGGGTGAGGACGCACGTCTCTATCGCGGTGTCGAGGCACTCAGCGACTTCTGCTGTGCGCTCAATATAAATGTTCCCACAGGTAAGGATTCGCTTTCAATGACACAGAAGTACCCCGACGGTACAAAGGTCATCAGCCCGGGTACTGTAATAGTATCGGCCGGCGGTGAGGTCTCCGACGTGCGCAAGGTGGTGTCTCCGGTGATGGTCAACGAACCCAAGAGTGCATTCTATCACATAGATTTCAGTTTCGATAACCTGCGCCTTGGTGGTTCGGCATTCGCACAGACTCTCAATTGTGTGGGTGACGATGTTCCTACAGTACAGAATCCTGAATACTTTGCCGAGGCTTTCAACGCCGTGCAGCGTCTTGTAAGTGAAGGTATTGTTATGGCCGGTCACGACGTGTCGGCCGGTGGTCTCATAACAACACTGCTCGAGATGTGTTTTGCCAACACAACCGGCGGTATGGAAATTGACCTCAATCAGGTTGTCGAGGAGGATATCGTGAAACTGCTCTTTGCCGAGAATCCGGCACTGGTTATTCAGGTTGCCGACAAGGACAAGTGCCGCATGCAGGCAATTCTTGATGACGCGGGCATATGCTTTGTGAAAATAGGTACTCCATGCACCAAACGTCAGATTGCTGTTGCGAAGGGCAAGCGTACACGCCTGTTTGACATTGACCATTACCGTGATGTGTGGTTCGACAGTTCATATCTCATGGACCTGAAGCAGAGTTTCAACGGCTGTGCAAGCGAGCGCCTGAAGAATTACAAGAACCAGCCTCTGCGTTTCCGCTTGCCTTCACGCTTTAGCGGTATGCTCTCAAGTTACGGTATGTCGGCCGACCGCCGCGAGAAATCAGGCGTGCGTGCTGCAATCATCCGTGAGAAGGGTACCAACGGCGAGCGCGAGATGGCATACGCAATGTATCTTGCCGGCTTTGATGTAAAGGATGTTACAATGACCGACCTCATCAGTGGTCGTGAAACATTGGACGAAGTTAACTTCATTGTCTTCTGCGGCGGTTTCTCCAATTCCGACGTTCTTGGCTCGGCCAAGGGTTGGGCCGGAGGTTTCCTCTTCAATCCTAAGGCAAAGGCTGCGCTTGACCGCTTCTACCAACGCGAGGATACACTTTCACTCGGTATCTGTAACGGTTGTCAGTTGATGATGGAACTCAATCTCATTAATCCTGAATATAAAGAGCGCGGGCGCATGCTCCACAATGATTCTCACAAATTCGAGTCTTCATTCGTGGGCGTGAATATTCCGGAGAACAACAGCGTTCTCTTCGGTTCACTCTCGAACAGTCGTCTGGGTGTTTGGGTGGCTCATGGCGAGGGCAAGTTCTCTCTGCCTTATGACGCCGAGAAGTACAACATTGTGGCACAATATGCTTATGAGGGATATCCTGCGAACCCCAACGGTTCGGACTACAATGTTGCGGCTCTTGCAAGCGCCGACGGCCGTCATGTGGCAATGATGCCTCACCCCGAGCGTGCTATTTTCCCATGGCAGTGTGCGACATATCCTGCCGACCATGTTGGCGATGATGTCACTCCATGGATTGAGATTTTCCGCAATGCTTACAATTGGGTAGCAGATAGAACGGAAAAGTGAAAACGGAAAACTGAAAACTTGTGCCCACAAGTAGGGTTAAAACAGTAAAAGGTCATTAAAGTGAACTAAAGTCTATTAAGGGGGATTAAGGAGCATTGATGTGCTTTAGTCCTCCTTAATTCTCTTCTGTCACCTTTATTTTTAATCTATTGCAATGGCAACATCACTGTTCAAACTGTTCACCACGTTTTTCCGCATAGGTCTCTTTACCTTCGGCGGTGGCTATGCTATGATTCCGCTCATTGAACACGATGTAGTGGAGAGAAACTGTTGGCTGCCGAAGAAGGATTTTGTTGACCTGTTGGCGGTGGCGCAATCGGCACCCGGCGTGTTTGCAGTAAACATGGCGGTGTTTGTAGGCTACAGGCTCAGGGGCGTTCGGGGGGCTTTGGCAGCTGCCTTCGGTTGCGTGCTGCCTTCGGTTGCTATTATTCTGTTTATTGCGCTTTTCTTCCGTCGTTTCCGTCATATTGAGGTTGTGAACAATATATTCATGGGCATAAGGCCTGTTGTTGTGGCACTCATTGCCGTTCCTGTTTTCAATGTGGCAAAGAGTGCCGGAATAGGGTGGAGCACGGTGTGGATACCTGTTCTTTCGGCATTGCTCATTGTGCTATTCGGCGTCTCGCCCATCTATGTCATCATTGTTGCCGGAACGGCTGGTTTCATATGGGGTAAAATAGGGAGGAACAAAGTATGATGATATTCCTGGAACTTTTCTTCACTTTCGTCAAGATTGGAATGTTCTCCTTTGGCGGCGGTTATGGCATGCTCTCTGTAATTCAGGGTGAAGTGGTGAGCAATCATGCCTGGTTGTCGCCTGCGGAATTCACCGATATTGTCGCCATAAGCCAGATGACACCCGGCCCTATCGGAATCAATTCTGCCACATATGTGGGATACACTGCGGTGTTGAACGCAACGGGGTCCGAACTGTTCGCTGTAGCGGGTTCCCTTGTGGCGTCGTTTGCTGTAATGCTGCCTTCGATTGTGCTCATGCTCATTGTGAGTCGTTACCTTATAAAATATAGTCGCCATCCTTATGTCGAGGCTGTGTTCAGGGGGCTGCGCCCTGCTGTCGTGGGACTGATTGCCTCGGCGGCGCTGTTGCTCATGACTGAGGAGAACTTCGGCTCACCGGGTGAAACACCTTTGCAGTTCGGGGTAAGTGTGGCGCTGTTCATTGCAGCATTTGTGGCAATGAAATTCTTTAAGGCAAGCCCTATACTCATTCTTCTCCTTGCCGGAATATTCGGCGGGGTGTTCTATGGGGTCGTATAATGAATCGGACAAGTGGTGCTATTGTCATCATTGCGAATGGCGGCAAAACTCGGAATCGATTTTAAATGTGTAAACTTTTAAGTATTAGAAAAGGATTTTTTGTTTTTAATCAATTTTAACTAATTTTAATAGGCGATAATAAGCAGTTACTGTAATTTTGTAATGTCACTACGCCGATATCTTGACATTATTATGTGTATCAAGGTGGATGGGTGGGGATGTTTTTTTGGGAAAAGCGTTTACTTTACGCTTTGTTCTTAACGCATAGAAACTTCGCAACTTTCTACAAACTTAGTTAAGACAATGCAACGGTAGATGCTCATGGGTATGTTATACCAAGAATTGTTGTATTTGTACGCAAGTGCAGATACAATTGAACGTATTACATATCGGCGTGGGCTTTGACGTTGCTCGTTTTACTGAGTTGGGCAATGCGAAGGCCTCTATGCGTGGAACGGGTGACAGCACAGATTCCCACGCTTTTTCTTTTATTATTAGGTATACAAATTTGCCGAATCTGGGGAGTCTATAGGCATCAGAATCATCAAGTTTACAAGGTGCTATGACAAAATCCCGATTTGTTTTTATGCGTCAATTACATCCGGCGCTCTTTTTTCTGTTTATCATATTATGTGCTTCATGCTCTGAAACCGATTTCAATATATATGCATCGGTATATGGTGTCGTGACCGATTATGAAACCGGTGAACCAATTTCCAATGCGTCGGTGGTATTGTCGCCAACCAATATTTCAAAGCACACGGGAAGTGATGGAACTTACGGTTTCGACGATCTTGATGCACAGCAGTACACTATTACATTTCAGAAAGCAGGATATCAGGCCAACCGCAAATTGATAACAGCAATCAGCGGTGAGAACTTGGAGGTAAACGTACATCTAAAGAAAATAGAGCAGTAATCTATAAAAGACTTAAATAAATGAAACGACTATTTTACATTATGCTGGTAGGCTTGCTGTTTGCAGCCTGTACCGAAGAATTCAACGAGGAATCTGCATTAGGACGTATTTCCGGTAGTGTGTCAGATAAGAATACCGGTGACCCCGTGGCTACAGTCAATGTCACACTGTCTCCCGGAGGAAATACAACAGTAACAGGCACCGACGGCTCTTTTGAGTGCATAGACCTCACTCCCGGTATATACACCGTGAATATCAATAAAGAAGGATATAAATCTAATGAGAAAGAAGTGACTGTAGTTGCTGGTCAAACAGTACAGGCACATCTGCTCATTGAACGCATACCTGCAGTGATTACATCCGACCGCACAGTATTGGATTTTGGCAGTGATTATAGCGTAAACACCCTCTCGTTCAACATTGTCAACAACAACTACGAAAAGTTATCGTGGGAAATGGTCAACAACTGCGGATGGATTACTGAAGTGACACCCAAAAGCGGAACACTCAATTATGGCAAAACGGGTACAATTATTGTAAAAATAAACCGTGACCTGCTTGCCGATGGCAACAACACCACCGTGCTTGTGCTGAGTACAGAGGGAGTAGGTAGTACTGAAATCACCGTCAAGGCATACGGAACAGCCAAGAAGACTGCAGTGCTTAATACCTTGGAACCATCGTCGATAACAGCAACCACAGCCGTACTTCAGGGAGAGATTGTTGATGGCGGTTATCCCAAATACACAGAACGCGGCATTGTGCTCGATGACCAGCCGATGCCGACAAAGGAGAAGTCCTTACAGCAATTGACAGCCACGATAACATCGGACAAGATATTCTCTTGCCAAACTACTGGCCTCACCTTGGGAACTACCTACTATGTGCGTGCTTATGCCGTCAACGAGAAAGGTATCGCATACAGCAGCAACCAGGTGTCATTTACTACAGTGGCAGTGGGAAGCAAGGTCACGATGAAAGGGGTTGATGACATCAACCTGAATGCGCACACCGCTGTTGCACACGGCGAAATTCTGGAACTCGGTGACCCGGCCTACACGGAGCGTGGCTTCGTTTACAGCCACACCAATTCAACGCCCACCATCTATAACAGCATTGTTGCAGTTGACGGTAGCGGCAAGGGTACCTTTGATGCCAAACTCACCGGTTTGGAACGCGAAACCAGTTGCTATGTACGCGCTTATGTTAAGAACGAGGCCGGAGTGGTATATAGCGAGAACACCGTCACCTTCAGCACCAATGAGTCACTGGCAACCGTAGAGACATTGGAAGCCACGGACATTGACGAAAGTACCCACTCGGCAGTGCTGCGTGGAAAGGTTACATTTGCCGGAAGTCCCTCATACACTGAGCGCGGATTCGTGTACAGTTCAAAATACAGCACACCTACCATTGACGACGACAAAGTTGTGGTCAATGGAACAGGATTAGGAGAGTATGAAGCGCGTGTAAACAATTTCTCACGCGAAACATCTACTTATGTGCGTGCTTATGTCACGAACAGCAAGGGAACGTTCTATGGAGAAACGATTGAAATATTTGTTCCTGATTTTATCGTCATTCAAGAACTGGGCATTGCCGTGCAACGAGAGGATATAGGATATGGCACTTGGAGTTCAATGAATTCTTTGTGCAAAAACTCCACGGTTGGTGGGTTTACTGATTGGCGCCTGCCTACAATAGACGAATTGTCGGCTTTGTACAGTTTAAGAGATAAAATAGGTGGATTTCGTACTCATAATAAAACAGACTATTCTGATTATTTTACATCTCATTATTGGTCGTCAACGTTTGCAGGAACTTGGGAAAGTGGGGGCATAAAGTATAGTAGATATAGTTGTGTCTATTTCTACAATGGTTCGATGTGCTCTTTTCTCGACGAGGTGAGTAATCACCTTTCCGCTCGCGCAGTCCGCACTCTTACAGAATAATAAAAAAAAGAGATTTACTATTGTTTAATTTAAAAAACTTATTGACTATGAAAAAAATGAATTTTCTGGTAGTCATTGCTACCGTGTGTGTATGCATACTTTGTGGATGCATTGCAAGCAAGCCAATGTCGGTAAATTATTCTAATGCTTCAAGCGACGAAAGTCCTTTCGGTGAAACATACACTCTTCCTTGTGAGGTCTATGATACTCCGACAGAATTTGCAGCAACCGGTATCTATCGTGGTTCAGCGTATCAAAAAGGCGAATGTCTGCTGAACGCTCTTGAGAATGCCAAGCAGCAGGTATATGCCAAGTATCATCACGTTTATAAGGGTATGATCAGTAATTACAATTCTACCATTGGTAATAATCGCGGTAATGATATTTCTACAAAACTGGAAAGAGCCGGTGACCAGGTTGTCAATGCAATTTTGAACGATGTTATGGCTGTTTGTCAAAAATTTTCTAAGGTACAGGATGACGGTATGATAGAATGCTACGTGGGTATCAAGGTTCCAAAAGGCGAGATTGCCGAAAAGGTGGCAAAGAAAGTTGCTGACGTGCTCACCGATGAGGAAAAAGAGGAAATCGGTTTCCAGGAGTACAATTATCGTAAGCAGATGGAAGAGCGTATGGCGAACTACAAAGAGGAGAATAAGTAAATGAAACGTGTAATATACATACTTATCGCAATAGCATTGTTCCCATTGGCAGCAATGGGACAACGCTATTTGCAGGAGAAGAAACCCTTCTGGGTCGACGGATATTTTCGTGAGTTGGAGAAATCCTATTTAGAAGTTGTCAGTGCTTCTGATTATGAACTAGAAAGCGCCCGTAACCGCGCAATAAAAGAGATTGTCAGTCGCCGTAGTATAGCGACCGGAACACAAGCATCAGTGTCAATGAATGACAACGACATATCTGTGACTGCTGGGCATGAACTGATTGTGAAAGCGCGGGTGATTGATGAGTATGTGGTACACACTGCTGGCGGATATGTTGTATACCTATTGGTGCAGACAGCAAAAAACCCCACCTATCAATATGAGACCGTGAATGTTACAGACAAGTATCCATTCTCTTCGCGTGTATTTGTTCCAGGTATGGCACAATTGTATAAGGGGAGCAATATAAAAGGTGTTTTGTTTATTACAGGAGAAATAGCCACTGTAGGTGGCATTATTGTTACAGAATGTTTAAGGACCTCGTATAAATCAAAATTTGCTTCTACACATAATACAGAAGCCAAAAAATCCTATGCAAAGAAGTCTGATAATATGGCAAATATCCGTAATGTATGTATTGCCGGTGCGGTTGCCTTGTATGCCTGGAATGTGATAGACGGCATTGTTGCCAGGGGAAAAGGTCATATTGAGATTGGTGATACGCGTATGCGTATCTCTCCTTACGCTTCATTACAATCAGCAGGGGTGGCATTAAGTCTTAGTTTCTAATATTCATAACACAAGCGTCAAATGAGAAAGCCTATATTAGTTTTGTATATTATTTTGTGTTGCACATTGTCGTTGTTTGCCCAAACAGACAGAGACAGGGATGCAACTGAATTTAAGGACAGATTGAAGAAAGAATATATGGCAATGCTCAAGGAACGAAGAGCGGAATATGAAGCGCAACGCAGTCAAATGAATGCAGAGTACGCAGAACATATGCGTCAGGCGTGGACAGAGTATAAGCCGTCTCCTCCCAAGCCTGTACCGGCGCGCAAAGAGCCACCAAAACCGATCGTTAAGATTTCAGAGGAACAGACACCTGAAAACGCCCCAGTTGTGAAGCCAGTTGCAGAGCCGAAGACTCCACAGGAAGATGTGGCCAAGGCGACCGTACCTGAAGAAATGGAATTGCCCTTCGATAATGTCTTAGAGCCGGAAGAATCAACTCAACCGGCGGCACCGGTAATTCCACTGCCGGAGGCTGAACCTGCGGCAGCATCTGTTCTCGGGCACACATTCTCATACTATGGTGTTCAGTGTAAGATTGCGGGGATGAATTCCACACATCGTTTCTCTTTGAATGGGGTGAAAGAGAATGAGGTTGCCGATGCCTGGGAGGAACTCTCCGGCGAGAAGTATCTGCCTATACTGTCTCAATGTGATAACTATCGCAAGGAACTGAATCTTTGCGATTGGGGAATGGTACGTTTCCTGCAGGAGATGACAACAAGTTTCTTTTCTGTTCAGGAGAGCAACGAAGCCGTGCTGATGCAGATTTATATGTTGGCGCAGTTGGGATATAAAGTGCGAATGGCACGAACAGACAACAGATTGGTGTTGCTGTTGCCTATAGAAGACGAGGTATTCAATTATCCATACCTCCCGGTCGACGGTATTCATTACTATGTAATAGACAAGTATAAGGGTGCGCACTCATACTATGTATATGACAAGGTTTTTCCTGAAGAGATGGCATTGTCGTTGCATATGCCGTCACCTCCATTACTGCAGAACGTGAACGCCAGAACAGTAGAACGTACGTTGACGAGCAAAAAGCAGGTGACAGTGAGTATAAAATCGAACCTGGACATAATTGATTTTTACAATGACTATCCTATAAGCTCACAGTGGAGGTATTATTCCATAACGTCGTTAAGCGAGGCAGCAAAGCAGGAAATATACCCAATACTGCAGCAACAGACAGAAGGGTTGGACAAGTTGCAGGCTGCCAACGTGCTACTCAATTTTGTGCAGACAGCTTTTGAATACAAAACCGATGATGAACAGTTTGGCTATGAACGTCCGTTATTTGGAGACGAGACACTGTACTATCCGTATTGTGATTGCGAAGACCGTTCTATCCTTTTCTCTATTTTTATACGTGATTTGTTGGGGCTGGATGTTGTCTTGCTTAACTACCCCAACCATTTGGCAACAGCAGTGAAGTTTGAACAGGATGTATATGGCGACCATATCATACTCGATGGAGAGAAGTATGTGTTGTGTGACCCGACATACATTGGCGCAAAGGTCGGTAACGCTATGCCCAATTGCCGTAACGAGGCTGCCATAGTACAACGGATAAGCAAAGAATAAGGAACAGGTATCGACAACAAAAGCAATTTTTATTGTTTCAGTTTCTCTCTCAAGAACCGACCTGTATACGACTCCTCGCATGCTGCCACTTCCTCCGGGGTACCGCACGCGACAAGGTTGCCGCCCTCCTCGCCGCCCTCGGGGCCAAGGTCTATCAGATAGTCGGCACACTTTATAACATCCATGTTGTGCTCGATGACAACAAGTGAGTGCCCTCGGGCGAGCAGGCGCTCGAATGATTTCAGCAGTTTCTTTATGTCGTGGAAGTGCAGTCCTGTGGTCGGCTCGTCAAAGATGAACATGGTTGGGCGGTCGCTCTGCCTGCTCAGGTAGTAGGCCAGTTTCACGCGCTGGTTCTCTCCGCCGGAAAGGGTAGAGGAGGATTGCCCCATCTTTATGTATGCGAGTCCTACATCCTGCAGCGGCTGAAGGTTCTCGGCAATGCGCTGCTGACCATGTTCCTGAAAGAAGTTGATTGCGTCGCCTATGGTCATTTCAAGTATGTCGTATATGCTTTTCCCGTGGAACTTGACTTCGAGTACCTCGCTCTTGAAACGCTTGCCGTGGCATGCCTCGCATTCAAGTTTCAGGTCGGCCATGAACTGCATTGAAACGGTTATGGTTCCCTCGCCCTTGCACTCGTCGCAGCGTCCGCCGTCGGCGTTGAAGGAGAAGTGTCCGGCACCGAATCCCAACTGCTTGGCAAGGGGTTGCTGTGCAAAGAGGTGGCGTATGTCGTCGTAGACCTTGAGATAGGTGACGGGGTTTGAACGTGATGACTTGCCAATGGGGTTCTGGTCTATGAATTCTACTCCGCTCAGTTGTTTAAGAGCGCCTTCTACCGCCTCGCACTGTCCGGGCGTGTCGCACACGTTTCCGAAGTGGCGCATGAGCGAACGGTAGAGGATGTTGCGCACGAGCGTGGATTTCCCCGAGCCGCTCACGCCGCTGACCACGGTAAAGAGGTTCAGCGGTATTTTTACGTCTATGCCTTTAAGGTTGTTCTCGCGGGCGCCTTTTATCTCTATCCAGTTGTTTGATGTGCGGCGGTGGCGGGGAACATCAATTGTCTCCTCGCCTAACAGGTATTTTACCGTGTAACTGTTGCTGCCTTTTTCAAGGTCGCTCATGTTGCCGCGGTATACAATGTTTCCGCCGTAGGAACCGGCTTTGGGTCCTACATCTATTATATAATCTGCTGCACGTATGATTTCCTCGTCATGTTCTACCACTACAACGGTGTTGCCGAGGTCGCGCAGGCGGTAGAGCACATTGATTAGGCGTCCCGTGTCGCGACTGTGGAGTCCAATGCTTGGTTCGTCGAGTATGTACAGCGACCCTACAAGTGCGCTGCCGAGCGAGGTTACCAGGTTTATTCTCTGGCTTTCGCCGCCGGAAAGGGTGTTGCTCAAACGGTTGAGGGTAAGGTAACCCAGGCCTACATCTATGAGACAGTCAATGCGGCTGCGTATTTCGGTGAGTATGCGTTTTGCAACAGCTTCGTCATGGGTGTCGAGTGTGATGTTGTCGAAAAACTCCTTCAGTCGTGTTACCGGCATTTCAATAAGTTCTGTAATGCTTATGCCGCCCACCTTAACATAACTTGCCTCTTTCTTAAGGCGTGTGCCGTGGCATGTGGGGCATATCGGCTTGCCGCGGTAGCGTGCAAGCATTACACGGTACTGTATCTTGTACTGGTTGGCTTTTACCATGTCGAAGAAGTTGTCAATGCATATGCTTTCGCCGTACTCTTCAATCCATGGTCCTTTGTGCCACAGGTAGTCCTTCTGTTCCTGAGTCAGGTTGTAGTATGGTTCAAAGATAGGGAAATTGTCTTGCGGAGCGCGTTTGCAGAACTCGTTCTTCCACTCTCCCATCTTCTCTCCTCTCCAGCAGAATACCGCACCGTCGTATATGCTCAATGTCTTGTTGGGGATTACAAGGTCCTCGTCAATGCCGACTATGCGCCCGAAACCTTCGCAGTCGGGGCATGCGCCTATGGGTGAGTTGAAGGAGAACATCTGTTCTGTAGGTTCCTCGAACTCAATGCCGTCGGCCTCGAAGCGTATGCTGAAACTGTGCGGGGCCTCTTCGTCCATGAACTGCAGCAGGCATGTGCCGCCACCTTCGTAAAAGGCCGTTTCGGCAGAATCGAGCAAGCGGCTTACGGTTTCCTTGCTGTCGTTGACGGTAAGGCGGTCGATGAGCAGGGTTGGGGTGTCTCCTTTCTTTGGGGTGTACTCCTCAATGCGTACTATCTCTTTGTCTAATGCTACACGGGTGAAACCTTGCTGAAGATATATCTGCAGTTGCTCCTCAAGTGTACGTCCCTTGCGCTTGGGTATGGGTGCAAGCAACAGGAATCTTGTTCCTGCCGGTCGGCTGTTCATGCAGGTTACAAGGTCCTCGGGGCTGTTCTTCTTGACCTGCCTGCCGCTCACCGGCGAGAATGTCTTGCCTATACGTGCATAAAGCAGTTTCAGGTATTCATAGATTTCAGTCGATGTGCCCACGGTAGAGCGGGGGTTACGGTTGTTTACCTTCTGCTCTATGGCAATGGCAGGCGGTATGCCCTTTATGAAGTCGCACTCGGGTTTGTTCATTTGCCCCAGAAACTGGCGGGCATATGAACTGAGGGATTCAACATAGCGGCGCTGACCTTCGGCGTAAAGGGTGTCAAAAGCAAGCGAAGACTTGCCCGAACCGGAAAGGCCTGTGATAACAACGAGTTTCCCGCGTGGAATCTCAATATCCACATTCTTTAGGTTGTTTACCCTTGCTCCTTTAATGATTATGCTTTTGGTGTCGCCCATGTTGCCGCTCTCTTGGATTTTGTTTCAATCCTGCGAATTTACATAAAAAATGTCCACATTGTATCTCTTTGTTCAAAAATAGATACCAATGTGGTCGCAGAATCTTCTTTTTTAATGATTATTTGGTTATCTTCGCGTATAAATAAAAATAATATGCGTTCAAGATATATATTGCTGCTGCTTCTAATGCTCTCCTTGGCGTCATGCAGCAGCAAAAAGAATATGGTACAGTCAAGGAACCCCAAGCGCGAATTCCGTGGAGCATGGATTCAGGCCGTCAACGGGCAGTTCAAGGGGATGGAGGAGCAGCAGATGAAGAGTTATCTCACCGATATGCTCAACAATCTGCAGAAGGTCAATGTGAATGCTGTGATTTTCCAGGTACGTGTCGAGGGTGACGCCCTCTATCCTTCGGAAATTGAACCATGGAGCCGTTTCATCACAGGAGTGCAGGGGGAGTCCCCGGGTTGGGACCCTTTGGCTTTTATGATAGAGGAGTGCCATAAACGCAATATGGAACTGCATGCTTGGATAAACCCTTACCGCGCACGTACCAAAGGTACTGAATTTGTGGCCCCCAATCACTTCAGCAGGCGCCGTCCCGGCAATTTTGTAGAGTATGAGGGGCAACTGTATTTCAACCCTGCAATGCAAAGTAATCGTGACCATATATGCAAGGTGGTTGCCGATATAATCACCCGTTATGATGTTGACGGTTTGCATATCGATGATTATTTCTATCCTTACCCGGTCAATGGCAAGGAGTTCAATGATGCAGCCCAGTTTCCCAAGAGCGGATATACCGACAAGGCTGCTTGGCGCCGGGAGAATGTGAATCATCTCATATATCAACTCCACCGTACAGTGCGTGGACTAAAGCCTTGGGTGAAGTTCGGTGTTTCACCTTTCGGTATTTATCGCAACAAGGCCAGTTGGGAGAAAGGAAGCGATACGAACGGTCTGCAGTGCTACGATGACCTGTATGCCGATGTCCTTTTCTGGATAAATCAGGGTTGGGTTGACTATTGTATCCCTCAGGTCTATTGGGAGATAGGACATAAGGCTGCCGATTATGCCGGGCTTGTAGAGTGGTGGGCCGCAAATGCTTCAAACCGTCCGCTGTACATCGGGCAGGACGTCCTGCGTACAATCAAGGCCAAGGATGCTTTAAGTATAACAGGTAACCAGCAGACGGAAAAATACAGGTTGCAACGTGCCGAAAAGAATATCCAAGGCTCATGCTTTTGGGACGCAGCTTCGGCGGCAGGCAATGCCGACGGTTATCGCGATTATCTTGCCGAAGGATTGTATGCCTATCCTGCCTTAATGCCGCAATACACATTCATTGACGCAGTAGCACCAAAGAAGGTCAAAGGGGTACGGGTGATTGAGGATGGAGGCAAGCGCATATTGGTTTGGATAAATGGCAGCAAACCAGCCAAGAGTGTTATGAATGAACCGTATAGTTATGTTGTCTATCGTTTTGCCAAAGGCGAAAAAGTAGATATTGATGACCCATCAAGGATTGTTGCCATAACAAAGGCTTGCTATTATGAGTTGCCCGACGACTCCTCTTTCGATAGCACTTATGTGGTTACTGTGCTCGACCGTATGCAGAATGAATCAAAGGGTGTAAAGTGCAAAATAAAACAATGATTACCATGAACAGCGGAATTTCAGTATTTGAATTGAAGGATACCGTGGAACGGTATGTCAATGATATAAACCGTCTCCTTGCCCAGTTGTCTTCGACACCGCATGCGGTTTCATCAGGTACTCTTGCTGCCCTTGTCGCGTCCGATAATTCTCATCTTTTCCTGGCAACGGTCGATGGCAAGGTTGCAGGCATGCTTACTCTCTGTCATTATCTTGCTCCCACCGGAAGGAAGATGTGGATTGAGGATGTTGTGGTGGATGAGGCGGTTCGTGGTCGGTCGGTCGGGCGTACACTTGTGCAGAGGGTTATAGAATATGCCGGTGAACTTGGCCCGGGAACTCTAATGCTCACTTCTCGTCCGTCGCGTGAGGCTGCAAATGCGCTTTACCGTTCATGTGGTTTTGTTTTCAAGGAAACCAATAATTATACAATGAGTATTCCTAAAAAAAACTGACAAGAGGGTGTCAAAAAAGGCTCTTTTGTTGTTACGCTTGCCCGAAAAATACTCATTTACGCTTAGTAAATTAACCCATCAAGTGGCTTTTCCTCCTCGTAGCTCGGCATAGAATGCGAGCACTCTCTGCTCTCGCATTACAGCGTCGGTTGCGTTTTTTCGGGCTTCGCAAGCCTAAAAATAGCTCTTTTTATCCAACCTCCCTACAGACGTGGGTGACCCATTTTACTTTTGGGTCACCC
>JAFQUE010000054.1 GCA_017408685.1 Bacteroidaceae bacterium
ATAATCCTTGTGAGGTTATATCCTTACCGTGTTGCCCTTGTATGCACATAAAAAATCTCTATAGCGAAAGCGCGGTGCATAAACATTAATCATCAATTAAAAGCATACAGTTATGACACAATCAGTTCACACATCGGCTTATGAGTTATTGCCTTTTGAAGAGGGTGGCAATAGAAGAAAAAATCTCTCCAGCTCTTGCGATTGCATAAGCACATTTCAAGTTGAGGTTGAAGATTTTGATAATGAAATTTTCGTTTTGTCGGTTGAGGCACGCGACAAAGCTGCTAACCTTGATACAGGTTTCCGCGTATTCAAATGCGAGGACAGCTTTATGAATGATGTCTATTTTGCACCTTCAGAACTTAAACAGGAAGATTTGTTCTCGCAGATTGAAAACATAAAGGACGGTACAAGCGACCTCTCTCTGCTCTTCGGCTGTATGCTCGATTGGGGTGCAGGCTCAACCCCGAAGAGTTCATCATAAAGGTAGGCAATATTCATTAAAAGCCATGCAGTGAGTCCGTTTACAACTATTGCTGCCGCCGATACAATGATTACCGTGTGAGCATTCACTTCGTGAGGATTTATAATCTTCCCGACGCTTTCAAAAACAATCAACGCAACAGCGCCCAGTAACAGAAGACCATTTGCCAACGTAATATATTTTGAGACACTTTTGCTTATATTCCCTTTTGAGCGGTCCAGATATATTGCAATCAAGGAGAGCAGCAGTCCCAATGCGTCGCCGAGATTATGCCCGGCGTCGGAGAGCAAGCCTGTAGAGTTGCTTTGCCACCCTGCCAATGCCTCGGCAACGACAAACAGCAGATTAATTACCAGGCATATATACAATACACGGACCGGAGTATTCTTCAGCCCTCCACCATGGCTGTGACTGTGAGAATGTGCCATAAGAACAATTGTTTATGACGCAAAGATAGTGCCAGGGTTCTGCAACCCGATTGCAAAGTTGACAAGACAAGAAACTGGGTCGCATATTTTTATTGAAATACCGCAGACTTCTTTTGAATTTTTGCAAAGATATTGCTATTTTAGCATGATAAATCGAGAAACAGCAGAATGAAAATAATACACACTGCCGACTGGCACCTTGGACAAACGTTCTATGGTTATGACCGCAGCAAGGAACACGCTTTGTTCCTTGATTGGTTATGCAGTATCATCAAGGAACGTTCGATTGACCTTCTGCTCATAGCAGGAGATATCTTCGACACTCCTAACCCGTCGGCCGAGGCGCAACGCATGTATTATCATTTCTTGAAGAGAGTGACACAGGAAAATGAAGGATTACAGATTATTGCAACTGCCGGCAACCACGATTCAGCGGCACGCATAGAGGCTCCTTCACCACTCTTGAATGTGTTTAACGTGCATGTATCGGGCGTTGTCCACTACAGGAACGAGGAAATTGACTATGACAGCATGATTATACCCATAGTCGGCAATGGCTGTTGCCTTGCTGTCCCCTACCTCAGACACAACGACCATCCCGAAGCGGAAAGTTACAGCAAAGGCGTTGCAAAAATGTATTCTGCATTGTATGAAAGGGCGCGGGAGAAGGGGTACTCCCCTATCATTGCAATGGGACACCTGCAGGCTTCGGGTGCCGAAGTTTCTGTTGGCGACACATCGGAGCATGCTGTAATAGGCGGCATGGAAGGCATTGAGACAGGATTTGCCGACGAAGGTATCATCTACACGGCTTTAGGTCACTTGCATAAGGCACAACGTGTAGGCCGAAAGGAGAATATACGTTACTCGGGCGCTCCGTTGCCAATGTCATTCGCCGAACTGAGGAACAACCAAGGAGTAACTGAGGTCACAATAGTCGGGAACAACGTCAGCCATGAGCACATTACGTTTGACACGCCTGTGAAACTATTGAGTATTCCCGCCAAACCGCAACCCATAGACACCGTGCTTGAGGAGATTGCCGCACTACCAAGTGGGGAACCCGGTGACAACACCCCCTTCCTGGAAATTAAGGTGCTTGTAACAACCATAGACCCCTCAATAAGGCAACGTATCGACGACGCGCTCCGGAACAAGACCGTGCGTCTTGCAAACATTGCGGCGACGAGCAACATTGGCCGGGATAATGGCGAAGGCCGCCCAATGACATACGATGAGTTCAAGAGGACTGAACCGCTGGACTTGATAAAAGAGATATACAAGAGGGGGAAAAAGAAGGATATGCCTGAACATATCGAGAAATTGTTGACAGAAGTGATAAACGAGCTAAAGGGATGAAGATTTTAGCAATAGGAGGCAAGAACCTTGCGTCGCTGGCAGGGGAATTCAGGATAGATTTCCGCTCCGAACCATTACGTTCGGCGGGGCTCTTTGCCATTACAGGCAGTACGGGTTCAGGCAAAACGACAATCCTTGACGCCATGTGCATTGCCCTCTACGAGAGGACTCCGCGTCTTGAAAGTATAAGAAACGGTGAGACGATAGAGAATTACGGCAACACGGGACTTAACGAAAGCGACCCGAAGACAATTCTCAGCAAGGGGGCACATGAAGGATACGCCGAAACGGAATTTGTCGCTGTAGACGGCAAAGAATACCGTGTGCGGTGGAGTGTTTCAAGGACAAATGACAATGCAAACGGCAGATTCCGCAAGACTGCGTATGATATATTCAACCTTACCGATGGAACCCATGAGCGGTACGGCAAGAGAGAGTATACAGCAATAATGCCTACGCTTATAGGCCTGACATATGAGGAGTTCACACGTGCCGTACTCCTTGCGCAAGGCAACTTTGCAGCATTCCTTAAGGCCGGCGAGAACGAGAAGGCCGCTATTCTTCAGAAACTCACAGGCACTGAAGTGTATGGTCGCATATCGTCACTGATATACAGCCATACCGTAGAGGCAAGAAAGGAACTCGACCTCATTGAGGCACAGAGGAACGGTATAACACTGCTTGCACCCGAAGAGATTGACGGGTTGAACTCCCGCAAAGCAGAACTTGAGAGACAAAACGAAGAGCATGAGCGCAGACTGCAGAGATTGACTGCCGAAAAGCAATGGATTGAACGCCATACCCAGTTAGAAAAAGAACTCCTTAAGGCCGAGGAAGAAAACAATGCAGCCCTGCACTCTCTTGAACAGAACCGCCCGATAGCGGAGAGGCTTGCACGCATTGACAGCGTGCAGGAAATACGCGACACATATTTGCAGATGACAGTATCCCGCAAATTGTGTGAAGAGAACAAAAAAATGCTTGTTGCACTGAAAGAGAAGGCAAACACAGCATGGCAAGCACTGCGGGACTCTACAAAGTTGGTGGAACTGGCCGAGAAGAAGACGGGTGAGATTCAAGCAGAATATGACATATTCAAGCCAAGAATCAGCGCAATAATAAAGGCTGAAGAGGAGATTCGCAGTTGCACGCAACGCATTAAGGAGACAAATGCCGCTATTGCACGCAACAGCGAAGAGAACCTGAAGTTATCGACCCTCATTACCGATTGCCATGAGCGCATTGGCAAGAATTCAAAGGAGAGAGCAGGTATTGACAAATGGTTCACCGAGAACAAGGAGTATGAAGACCTTATTCCGAATATACCTGTCATTACAACAAACATACGTTTCATCATCGACACCCGCAAGCAGATTGCAATGCAGCATAAACTGCTTGCCGAAACAAGCGGAATGCTTGCACGCTGTGAAAAGGAGCATGCCGAACTTAAGAAGCGCGAAGAGGAACTCGCCAAGACCCTATCGAGCGAAATTGCGGAATTGCGCAGCCGCCTTTCCGACGGCGAGCCATGCCCTGTGTGCGGCAGCCGCACCCACGATATTACACTCTGCAGCGGTAAGAACCTTGCCGAGGAGGAACTTGAAAAAGCGAAACAGATTACGGCCGACAGCATTGAGAACCTTGCAAAGAGCATAGAGAACCACAAGGACGGAATGGCAAGGCAACAGAGCATGATAGAAACTCTCACTGATTCCATACATAATATAAGGGAAAAGAATATTTCACTGCTCAAAGAGCGTATTGAGATTAAGGAAGATGAAGAGACTGTTCTGAGATTGCAGGCTCTTGCCGGTGAATGGGACAAGAACGTGAAACGTCTTGTTGCAATAAAGGAAGAGACTTCTGTTGCCGAAAAAAGCATTGAACTGTCAAGCGCAAGAAGCGTAGCGCTCAACAAGGAGGCCGAAGAGAACACCGCGCACATTTTAGCCGCAAATGACCTGATAAAAAAGAGTAAGGAACAACTCACTGCCCTGCTCGGCAAATGGAAGAACCGAGAAGAGGCTGAAGAATATTTTGCCGGGGAAATCGCGAATGCAAACAAGGCAGTAAGCGAGGCCGCCGAAAAGAATGCCTCCAATGCAAGCGACTTCAACAGGTTCAAAGGGAATATTGAGGAGAAAGAGAATCTTTTGGCAACACAAAAAGAAAGATTCAAGGTATTGTCTTCTGCCATCGCAACCTACCTGGCAGAACGCAGCGACAATATGAGTATCGAGGAACTTGAAAGGCTGTTGGCGCCCGAGAACGATGTAAGCGGCATGCGTGCACAGGTGGAGAGAACAAGAAACTGTGCCGTAAAGGCTGCTGCAACATTGGAAGAGAGGAAACGAAGCATTGAAAACCACCTTAACGACAATAGCAGACCACAAGGTGATTGCACCATGGACGAAGTGACATCGGCAATTGCCGATATTTCACAACTGCGTGCAGTCGCAACCGAAGAAATAAATGGTATTAACGCACATTTACTCAAGAACAAGGAGAATGTCAAGGTTTTCGGCCAATACAGCGAGATATATGACAAGAAACAGAAGATTGCGACCGACTGGTCTGAACTCAATGCCGTATTCGGTTCGGCCAACGGCGACAAACTCACACGCCTCACCCAGGGATATACGCTCGATATCCTGCTCGATGTGGCCAACATTCACCTCAAAGAGTTCTCGGGGCGTTATCTGCTCTCCCGCATTTCGGCCGATTCGTTGGGTATAAAGGTTATTGACCTTGAGATGATGTCCGACAGTCGCTCGGTACACTCACTCTCGGGAGGTGAGACATTCCTCGCCTCATTGGCACTTTCGCTGGCACTCTCATCTGTTTCATCGAACAAGATGGACATTGAGACACTTTTCATTGACGAAGGTTTCGGGGCACTCGACAGCGACACGCTGAAGGAAGCAATAGATGTACTTGAAAAGTTACAGGACAAAGGACGCAAAATAGGAGTCATCTCGCACTTGAGCGAGATGTTGGAACGCATACCCACAAGGATAAAAGTAACCAAACGGGGAAACGGCAAAAGCAAAATTACAATAGAATAGAATACCATGAGAAAGACACTGAAGATATATAAGGCCTCGGCCGGTTCAGGCAAGACATTCACTCTGGCACTGGAATACATGAAACTGTTGGTACAGAATCCCTATTCCTACAGGAATATCCTTGCCGTCACATTCACGAACAAAGCCACGGCTGAAATGAAGGAACGCATTCTTGGCAAACTGTACGGAGTAGCCAACCGTTCCCGCAGCGCAAAGGACTATATGGAGAAATTGATGGAACAGTTGCCCGACATGAGCGAAGAACTCATTGTAAAAAGAGCAAAGCAGGCACTTGACCTCATACTGCACGATTACGGCCATTTCCGCATACAGACAATAGACGCATTCTTCCAGAGCGTACTCCGTGGCCTGGCAAAAGAACTTGACCTCAGTGGAGACATGGAGATTTCAATCGACGGCAAGGAACTGCTCGAAGGTGCAGTGGATACTTACATCAGGGAACTTGAACCGGAGAAGGAAGGCATTGCGCAAGTTATACAGTATATTGAGGAAGAACTTGCAAATGGCAATGACTGGCATGTGGACAAGGCTATAAAACAGTTCGCGAAGAATATACTTGAAGAGGAATATCAGCAGCGCGGCGAGGAGCTCCGCAGACAGATAGACGAGAAGAACGGCAGAATTCTCAAAGAATTCCGTGAAGAGGTACTGCAGGAGAAAGAGAAGGCGTTGCAGGCACTGCAGGAAACCGGGAAACGGTTCTTTGTCGTGAATTCGGGTTGCAAACCGGATGACTTCAAGAGAAAGACACAAGGTGCATGGTCATTTTTCGAGAAACTCGCAAACGGTGAACTCCCCAACGAGACAAAAACCATCACCGACATGATGAATAACCCGAGCAACATCTCGACTATACCGGCATTCTGCCACAACACGGCGCAACTGTTCAAGGAGTACAAGAGTGCATTGGGCAGGTATACGAGCTGTAACCTTTCGCTGCAGCATTTCCATCAGTTGGGACTGCTGAACAGCATTGCAAGGACACTGAAGGAAGAGAATGCCAGAGAAAACCGTTTCTTGCTTGCCGACACCACTCACCTGCTATGCACACTGATACAGGAGAACACCTCGTTCATCTTCGAGAAGATAGGCACAGAGATTGACCACATATTCATCGATGAGTTCCAAGACACATCCAAACTGCAATGGAAGTGCTTCGAGGTTCTGCTGAAGGAGATTCTTGCAAGAGGACAGTTCAACCTCATTGTAGGAGACGTGAAACAGGCCATATACCGTTGGCGCAACGGAGACTGGAAAATAATGAACAACCTCTCGGGGTACTTCAAGGAGTATGGCGACATACTCGAGTTCGAGAGTCAGAAGACAGTCATCGGAGGCAAGCAGTACAGTTCGGTCAACTACCGCAGCGACAGGCGCATAATATCCTTCAACAATGCTCTGTACAGCAATGCAGTCAAGGTATTGGCAACGAGTTATTCAGCCGAACTCGGCAGCAAACTTGCCGAGATAACCGGCGCATACAGCGATGTAGAACAGGCTTACCCCCAACCCGCTCCGGGCAAGAAGGAGAAACCCGTGCAGGGATATGTAGAGGCACGTGTCTTCAAACGCGAAAAAGGCAGTCTGAACAAGGATTTCGACAAACTTGTAATCGACAGGCTCATGGCGACACTGCACATTCTTCTTGAAGAGAAGGGAGTCGCTCCCAAGGACATCGCCATACTGCTACGTACAAACAGCCGCATTGAGGCAATTGTGGAAGCCTTCAGGCAGGAATTTCCGGAACTGAAGATAGTCAGCGACGAGGCATACAGGCTGTCGTCGTCACTCACAGTCTCATTGGCTGTTGCCGCAATGCGGTACATAGCACAACCCGAAGACAAGGTAAACATTGCCAACCTGCTCAATCTCTACAACAAGGTAATTCTAAAGAACGACAGCCCGCTCGACGGTTACGTATCCCAAGGAGAACTCATAGACATGCTCCCTGAATCGTTCCGCAACGACCTGGAGCACATGAAGGGCCTGCCTGTGTATGAACTCATAGAACGCCTGATGGCGATACTTGACATTGAGACATCAAAGGGTGAAGAGTCATATATATATGCATTCCTCGACCACATGTCGCAATACATAAACAGCAAGAGCGCCGACCTTGCTTCATTGCTTACTGCATGGGACGAGGGTCTGTGCGACAAATGCATACCGGCCGAGAATGACGACAGCATAAAGATTATGACAATCCACAAGTCGAAAGGACTGGAATTCCACACGGTGATAATACCTTTCTGCGACTGGAAACTGACTGCCGACAGCAGGAACCTGATATGGTGCGAGCCGCAACAGGCACCATTCAACAAACTGAACCTTCTGCCTGTATACAGCAAGAAAGAGATGAAGGATTCAATCTTCTGCAATGAGTACAACGACGAGTTCCTGTACCAGATAGTGGACAACCTGAATATTCTTTATGTTGCAACCACACGCGCCAAGAGCAATCTCATCATCTTCAGCGAAGAGCACAACAGTAACTCCCACTATGTGTGGCAGATGTTCAACACGGCAATTGCCGGAATGCCTTCACTTGACGGGATGTCGATGACAAGCGAGAACGGAGAGGATGCATACATATATGGCGACATAGTCCCAAGCAAGCAAGAAGATGAAGATGAAGACAAAGAGACTGCGACCGATGACGATGACGAGAAGGAGGACAACCCGTTCGAGACAGAACCGCGCTCTTTGAAAATGCCGCTGACGTTCCACAAGAACAGGCTCGAGGTAAAACAATCGCGCGAACTTGCCCGCTTCATGGCAAGCGAAGAGGAGAAAAAAGTCCTGAAGAACATTGCCGAAGGAGAACTCATGCACATGGTAATGTCCGAAATAGAGACAGCCGACGACATTGACAAAGCGCTCGACAAACTGTTGCTGCAGGGAATAGTAGACGACACAAAACGACATGCAAGGATAAAGGAGCTTGTCGAGAGGGCACTGTCGAACCCCATGGCAAAGGATTGGTTCAACGGAACATACCGTCTCTACAATGAATGCACCATCCTGAGCAGGAAGAACAACGAGGCCCGCCGCCCCGACCGCGTGATGATAAAAGGGAACGAAGCCATTGTTGTCGACTACAAATTCGGTCGCAAGGACGACAAATATGACAAACAGGTAATTGGTTACATGAAACTGCTTCGGGATATGAACTATGAGAATGTGAAAGGTTACCTTTGGTACGTATACAAGAACGAGATTAAACCGGTTAAACTATGAAACCTTTTTTAAAGTCAGTAGCAGAAGATATATACAGCCGTTTCAACGGCAAACTCGATAACATCGCCGTTGTTTTCCCGAACAAGCGTGCAGGACTTTTCTTCAACGAATACCTGCTCCAGTGCAGCGGCAATGTCCCAATATGGAGCCCGAGGTACATGACCATCAACGAACTCTTCCAACAGAACAGCGACCTGGTGATAGGAGACCCGATACTGCTCATAAGCAAACTCTACAAGGAGTACATACGCCCCAAACGCGATGACGAGAGCCAAAGCGATTACGAAAAGAGCGTTGAAGAGATTGACTCGTTCTACTATTGGGGAGAAATGCTCCTGAGAGACTTTGATGACATAGACAAGAACCTTGCCGACGCAAAGCGTCTCTTTTCCAACATAAAGGAACTGCGCGCAATGGGAACCGGCAAGGACACTCTCACCCCGGAACAGCAAGAGTGTATCGAAAGATTCTTCAAGAATTTCAATCCCGAGGCCGGGAGTGATGTAAAGAACAATTTCCAGACACTGTGGGAACGCATGTATAGCATATACTGCAATTTCAAGGAGAGGCTGAGAGGGATAAATGTCGCATACGAGGGCATGCTTTATCGCGACGTGATTGAAGGAGATAAGGAACTCTGTCTAAAGCACGACAAGTACATTTTTGTTGGGTTCAACGCACTCAACGGTGCCGAGACCAAACTGTTCAAGAGAATAAAGGAGTGCGGCAAGGCACTGTTCTACTGGGATTATGACAGATACTACCTTGACTCTGAACATCATGAAGCCGGCCATTTCATGCGCAAGAACCTGGCGCAGTTCCCCAACGCCCTTGAAAACGAAACATTCAGGAACCTTGAAGGAAAGAAGAACGTGAGTGTAGTTTCGGCAGGAACGGATAGTATTAGCGCACGATACGTATCGACATGGCTCAATGAGAACCTTACCAAAGAGAACGTGGACACAGCCATTGTACTCTGCGACGAAACACTGCTTGAACCGGTATTGCATACCATTCCGCAGAAAGCCAATGGGCAAGACCTTGAGTCATTGAACGTGACAATGGGTTACCCCATACAGAACACCCCGATATTCACTCTTGTAAAAATGCTTGTGGAACTGCAGACACGAGGCTGGAACGAGAAGAACAATGCGTTCACTCTTAGCCATGTATGCAAACTGCTCAAGCACCCTTACGTGATACAGGGAAGCGGCAACACCGGAGAACTGTATACATATCTCCTGAAGAATAATGTATTTTATCCCGGAGACAGTGTACTGCATAAGGATGAATTCCTGAAACTCATTTTCACACACTGCGCCGACAATGGAGAGTGGATTGATAATCTTATAAAGATAATATACACAATTGCCGAAAACCGCATGAAGATTGCCGAAAAGAAGGAGGAGATGTACGAAAAACTCTTCAGTGAGGCAATAATAAAGGTGCACAACCAGGCACAACGTCTCAAGGCACTGCATTCGGCAGGTGAACTGCAAATGAAAAAGACCACAGTGGGACGGTTGTTCATAAAAATGCTCTCCTCGCTGAGCATGCCTTTCCACGGCGAACCGGTTGCCGGCCTTCAGGTAATGGGTTTGCTCGAGACGCGCAACCTTGACTTCAAGAACATCATTCTCCTCTCGGTAAACGAGGGAGCTCTTCCCAAGGCAAGCAGCGAAAGTTCGTTCATACCATACAACCTGCGCAGAGCATTCGGTCTCACATTGAGCGAGCACAGGGATTCCATATACTCATACTACTTCTTCCGTCTCATGCAACGTGCAAGCAACGTTACGCTTGTCTACAACAGTTCAACCGACAGCAAGAACAGGGGGGAATGCTCACGCTACATTCTGCAACTCTTGAGCAGCAATCTCTACGATATAAATAAAATATCACTGAGCGCCCAACAGGAGAGAAGCGGCGAGATAACCATGAGGAATGTAAGAAAGACCGATGAGATGATAAAGCGTTTGCGTGAGCGTTTTGACTATAGTTACAGCCGGGACGCAATGGAAATGTCTCCATCGGCAATAAACCGCTACATAAACTGCGGATTGAGTTTCTTCTATTACTATGTCCTTGGACTTAAGCCCGTACAGGAGATAAACGCCGAACTCAAGCCTACCGATTTCGGTACGATATTCCACACGGCGGCAGAGTTCCTTTACAACAAACTCACCGCCAACGGGAACCGTATAATAACAAGGAACATGCTCGAGTATTACACGAAGAACGGTGAACTGCTGTACGAGTTCGTGAACAAGGCATTCAAGAAGGAGTTTTTCAAGGACGGCAAGGTTGAATACAACGGAGAACAGTATATCAACCGCGGAGTGCTGCACAACTTCCTCTTGAGGTTGACCAAGATTGACGCCGATTATACCGATTTCATATATATCGGCGGAGAGCGGAGTATAAGGATAGGACACCCGCTCAAGTGCAACGGTTTTGACGTTGCACTGAACATAGGCGGCAAGATAGACCGCATTGACGTGAAAGGAGACACAGTGAACATTGTTGACTACAAGACCGGAAGCGCCGACAGCAAGGGAAACATAACGCTTGACGAAATCTTCGGCAACAGTGTAAAGACTGCAGGAAACAGGTTGCAGGCATTCCTCTACTCTATTGCCCTTGACAAGATAATCAATGAAGGAATAGACATTACCAGCGAAGAGGGTCTTGAGTGGATTGATGAGGTGAGAAAAAGCGGTGCTACAAAAGTATCGCCTTCGCTCCTTTACATGAGAAAGAAAAAGGCCGACAAGCAGTACCCGACAGGCGGCATGAACCGTGACGAATGGGTTCTTAAACTCGGAGAAAACCGGGTAACGGACATCGGTATATTGAAAGATGAATTCATGACAAAACTCAATGAAGTCCTGTATGAGATATTTGACAAAGACAAGGAGTTCACCTTCGCAAAGGACGAAAAGAACTGCAATTACTGCGACTACAAGGATATATGCGGCAGGAAACTGAAGAAACAGTAAATATTGCCAATTATAGCCGGAGACACCACCTTCTGTCAATTGTTAAAAAAATACAAAACAAGAACCATCACAAGCAAGTGCTTGTTACTATTACGTGTTTTTCATAGTAATAGATTTTAACGGCAACACCCGCTTGTGAAAGTCGGTGCCCGAACGGGTAAAAGCGTTTACTCGGACAAAGAAGCTGCGTCGTTCCCCTAAGGCGCAGCTTTGTTTGTTTGACATAAGCGCCCGGACAAAATATGGTTTACCAGCAAAGTCTGGGGGGAGGCAGAACCTTATTCCCAATAATCAAAATAGGTTTGTATGATTGTCCGGAAATGCTGTTTAGAGGTTCTTACTCGCTTTTGCTCGTCTTGTATTCAACGGCAGTCATCAACCTTAATTGTTTACTTGTATTTTTCTTCAACTCTTGCTTTCATGTTCTTTCGTCGCGCGAAAGAACCAAAGCGCCCGGCACAGAGTTCACAAGTCGAATAAAACTTTGCTCACGA
>JAFQUE010000055.1 GCA_017408685.1 Bacteroidaceae bacterium
GAATATTCATTAGTCATATCACCTTTGAAATTTTGATGATTTTTCAAATGCAAAGGTACAAAAAGGATTCAAATAAATGATGAATTGCCTATAAAATTATTAGGTTGACTCATATAATATCGCTTTGTAGCAATCCTGCATCAGTAGAGAGATAGATTTCATACTCCTTGATAAAATCGGGAGTAAGTTCAAGCATAGAAATATCACTACGCTTGAAGCATTTCTTGATGAATGCTGCCAAATGATTTCGCGACCTTACACGCACCTTGTAGGAACTTGCTGCACGGTCTATGCCGATACGCTTCTTGAAACTCTCGTTATCTTTATCAAATGCACCGAGCAGTGTTTCGTACTCCGTTCCGATACCTTGATAGGGTTTCTTGGAGGTGGAGAACTAACGGAGGCGATGTATGAGTAAAACGACATATTGGAATAACAAGAATGGAGAAAATTCACTCCAGGCTGACATAAACCTGTAATAGTTTCTCGGTTTACGGAACTGCTACAATTCATTAATCACTCTCTGGAGTTGCTCCAAAAAACCGGCGCCGTGCCCGCCATCCATCTGCACGTGATGGAACTGGAACGATATGGACAATGTGGTACTGAACCAATTGCGGCGATACCGGCCCCACATGACCATTGGGTTGCAGAACTTGTCGGTATATTGGTTTACAATGCAGTCGAGTTCCGTCGCTGTCATAGCGGATGTTCCCACAATCATACAATCCTCAAGAAATGAGCTCTTGCACTGCGTGGTTGCCTGTGCTGTCAGCCGGTTGTATTCATTGGCGAATTGTTCGGCGTCGGCGGTATATGCAATGTCGCAAGAATTGATTCCTCCTTTGCAGTTGTTTACAATCACGTTTATGGCAATGCTGTCATATTTGAAGAGTTTGTCTTTTTCGGGTAGAATATAGAACTCTTTTATATTGCTTGCGGCCTTTCCTATACACCAACATAGCAGGGCATTGAATTTGATTCCGCGTCTCTTGCTTGCCCTGAGCAGTTTGGTTACATTGAATGTCTTTGTCAATGTAACCATTGGCATAGGGGAGGTCATCCAAAGCGAAAAGGCTTCGGCACGAGTGGTTTCTTGAGGGGCTATTTCTGTTTTCATATTATAGTCTTGCGTATGTGACAAAATTAACAATAATTCCCATACATTACACAAGCCACCACCCAAAAGTAATTTAGCAGTTATATTTTGGTGAATTCAACCATTATTGTCACCGAATTATCTTACATATTATCCCAAAAAACATTTTCAAACAAAAATAAACCGAAAGATTTTGTCAAACCGCACAAAATCACCTATCTTTACAAAAATAACCATGTAAATTCCACACAGATGAAAAGCAAGAGCTTTGTTTCAATCAATGACCTCTCCCGCGAGAAGATACTTTCCCTGCTGGAAACTGCCGAAAAATTCGAAAAGAACCCCAACAGCAAGATTCTTGACGGCAGGGTCGTAGGTTCTCTCTTTTTTGAGCCATCGACAAGGACACGACTAAGTTTCGAGACCGCAGCAAACCGCCTTGGTGCACGCGTCATCGGTTTCAGCGACGCAGCCACAAGTTCGGCCAGCAAGGGCGAGACACTCAAGGATACCATAATGATGGTATCGAGTTATGCCGATGTCATTGTCATGCGCCACCGCCTTGAAGGAGCAGCACGCTATGCAAGCGAAGTTTCTCCGGTGCCGGTCATAAATGCGGGTGACGGAGCCAACCAGCACCCGTCGCAGACAATGCTCGACCTTTATTCCATCAAAAAGACACAAGGCACCCTCGAAGGTCTGAACATACACCTTGTAGGTGACTTGAAATACGGACGCACAGTGCACTCGCTGCTGCATGCCATGCGACACTTCAACCCCACATTCCACTTCATTGCCCCCGAGGAACTGCACATGCCCGAGGAGTACCGCGTATTCTGCCGCGAGAACAACATCCCGTTCACCGAGACCACAGAATTCAGCGAGGATGTAATCGCAAGTGCCGACATCATTTACATGACCCGTGTACAGCGCGAACGTTTCAGCGACCTGATGGAATATGAGAAAGTAAAGAACTGCTACCGCCTCACCAACTCAATGTTGGCAGGTACCAAGGAGAACCTGCGCATACTCCACCCGCTGCCACGTGTGAATGAGATTGCGCACGATGTTGACGAAAATCCCAAAGCATACTACTTCCAGCAGGCACAGAACGGCCTTTATGTGCGCGAGGCACTCATATGCGATGTACTTGACATAAAAATCTAAAGCAAAGAACCATGAACGACAACAATAAGCATGCCATGCAGGTGACGGCACTCTGCAACGGCACCGTGATAGACCACATTCCTGCCGACAAACTTTTTGCAGTGGTAAACCTGCTGGACATACCGGCAATGAGCAACAACGTGACTATAGGCTACAACCTCGAAAGCAAGAAACTGGGTAAGAAAGGCCTCATAAAGATTGCCGACCGTTTCTTCAGCGACGACGAGGTGAACAAGATTTCAGTCGTTGCCCCAAACGTTGTCCTCAACACCATACGCAACTACGAGGTAGTTGAAAAGCGCGAACTCACAATGCCCGACGAACTGCACGACATTATCAAGTGCAACAACCTCAACTGCATTACCAACAACGAGCCCATGGCAACACACTTCACAGTGTCGAACCGCGAGGAGAACACCCTTAAGTGCCGCTATTGCGAGAAGGAGATAAACATAAACGACGCACAACTGCTATAACAGGCAACGCAAACACACGAAAAACCCGACACAAGAATGAAACAGGACTGGAAACCCGGTACCATGATATACCCGTTGCCGGCAGTGCTCATCTCATGCGGCAGCACCCCCGACAACTACAACATGTTCACCGTTTCATGGGTGGGCACAACATGCACCAACCCGGCCATGTGCTACATATCGGTGCGCCCCGAAAGGCACTCCTACCCCATTATAAAGGAGAGCGGGGAATTTGTCATCAACCTCACCACAGCTGCCATGGCACGTGCCACCGACTGGTGCGGAGTACGTTCGGGCAAGGATTTCGACAAGGCCAAGGAGACCGGACTCACATACGGTCCCTCAAAAATGGTCAAGGCTCCAATCATCATGGAATCGCCATTGAGCATTGAATGCCGTGTAAAGCAGATTATTCCGCTCGGTTCGCACGACATGTTCCTTGCCGAGGTCGTGAACGTTCAGGCCGACGACCGCTACCTCAACCCCGAGACCGGCGAGTGGAACCTTGCCGCTGCCGACCCGTTGGTATACACGCACGGCAAATATTATCATCAGGGCGACCTCATAGGCAAATTCGGCTGGAGCGTAAAGAAGAAAAAATAATCTTTTATTGTTTATAACTTACATCGCGAATTCCAAAGAAAAACAGAATGCGTAAATTGTTCGTATGCATATTGCTGGTTGCCTCGGGTTGCCTTTTTGCTCAGGAAAGCAACAGGAAACTGAGGTTCAACGTCGGTCTCAAGGCCGGGTTCCAGGCAATCACATACAACGACCCCACATTCGAGATTGAGCATTACCTGTACAACGAGAGTACAATACAGAGCAACAAGATTGGCTACACCATTGCCCCGTTCTTCCGTCTCTCATACGACAGGGTATACATACAGACCGACGCGGCATTCGGAATCTCGCGCCACAGTTTCGACTTTACCGATACCCGCAAAAGCAACATCGACAACGCCACTCCTAACATTCCACAGTATGACCTCCAGACATACTGTTTCCAGGTTCCCCTGCTCATAGGTTACGAATACATAAAGGAGGGCCAGTACGGAATGAGCGTATTTACCGGACCAAGGACAAAGTTCATATTCACTTCGTTCGACAGGCAGGAATTCAAACACTTCACATATGACGACCTGTACGAAGTGCTTGAAAAGACAACATACTTCTGGGAAGTGGGCCTTGGTGTAAAAATATACAACGTATTCTTCGACTTCGTGTACGACATTGGCCTCACCAACACCGCAAAATATATCCTTGCACCTAAAGTGAACAAGAAGTTCATGACCAAGCGCAGAGACAACATCTTCAGTTTCTCTGTCGGGTTTATTTTTTAATATTTCATCGATTTGATATAATCGTTTGAATAATAAGTACTTGAAGTTATTTTGAAAAGAGTATGGTAACGATTTGTGAATCGTACGATTTTCTGCGGTATGCGGTAACAATACTCTCAAATAACTCTTGTTGATAGCGTAACATGCATTGAAAGTAGTACGTTCTATGTTGCACAGGGCCAAAAAACAACTCCCCCGGTACCACCTATACAATAAGGCAGTCCGGGGGAATATTATGTATAGTGATTTAGGAAGTCTGGCAATCGTAGGTTTCAAGTATCTCCTGCTGCTGAGTTATCAATATGCAAACAGCGGGAACTCC
This sequence comes from Bacteroidaceae bacterium, assembly GCA_017408685.1. Taxonomy (GTDB): domain Bacteria; phylum Bacteroidota; class Bacteroidia; order Bacteroidales; family Bacteroidaceae; genus HGM04593. The sequence continues at coordinate 4,408 of JAFQUE010000055.1, forward strand.
GCCATTGTCTCATTAACCTTGGCACGTACCGCAGCAATCACCTTCTCGTCCTCGGGTGCGTTAAGTACCGTCTCAATCATTTCAGCAATGAAAGGCATCATATCCTCCTTTACGCCACGGGTTGTGATTGCAGGAGTTCCAAGGCGTATGCCCGATGTTTGGAATGCGCTGCGACTGTCGAACGGCACCATATTCTTGTTTGCGGTAATATCGGCTGCAACAAGCGCCTTTTCGGCTACCTTACCTGTGAGGTCAGGGTATTTGCTGCGTAAATCGACAAGCATTGAATGGTTGTCGGTTCCACCCGACACAATGCCGAAGCCGCGGTCGATGAGTTCCTGTGCAAGAACTGCGGCATTCAGTTTCACCTGCGCCTGATACTCCTTGAATTCGGGCTGCAGTGCCTCGCCGAAGGCAACGGCCTTGGCTGCAATAACATGCTCAAGAGGACCGCCCTGAATACCGGGGAACACGGCCGAATCGAGCAACTGCGACATCATTTTCACCTCGCCCTTCGGGGTTGTCTTGCCCCATGGATTGGGAAAATCCTTGCCCAGTATTATTACACCGCCACGAGGACCGCGAAGCGTCTTATGGGTTGTAGAGGTAACTATGTGTGCATACTTCACAGGGTTGTCAAGCAAACCGGCAGCAATGAGACCTGCAGGATGTGCCATATCTACCATAAGTATTGCACCCACCTTGTCGGCAATCTCACGCATGCGTTTGTAGTCCCACTCGCGGGAATAGGCCGAACCGCCGCCGATAATCATCTTGGGGCGCTCGCGAAGGGCAACCTCTTCCATCTGGTCATAATCCACACGACCCGTCTCGGCGTTCACGTTATACTCGCAGGGAGTGTAAATGAGACCCGAAGTGTTCACAGCCGAACCATGTGACAGATGACCGCCATGAGCAAGGTTCAGTCCCATGAACTTATCACCCGGGTTCAGCACAGCAAGGAAAACGGCCGCATTGGCCTGCGCTCCCGAGTGAGGCTGCACATTCACCCATTCGGCGTCGTAGAGTTCCTTCAAGCGCTCGCGCGCAATATCCTCTACAATGTCAACAACCTCGCAACCGCCATAGTAGCGTTTGCCCGGATAACCCTCGGCATACTTGTTGGTGAGAACAGACCCCATGGCCTGCATTACCTCGTTGCTCACGAAATTCTCCGACGCAATAAGTTCGATACCCTTCAATTGGCGGCGATACTCCGTCTCGATAAGTTGGAAAATATGTCTGTCACGTTTCATAATAAATAGATTTCTATTCTTTTAAGTTTACTTCTTGGTCATTTCTCACGCGAAGGTAGTAAAATGTTTTCTAATTAGATAAAATTATCCTATTTTTGTGTACGATGGTCAAAATGAGCCATAACAACAGCCAATACATAATACTAACCATAACACAAAAACATGAAAAAGTCATTTTTTGGAGCATTGTTAATGTGCATAACGCTCCTTTCATGCACGAATTCAGGAGAACCGACAGCTAATTATCAGGTGATTCCCCTCCCCCAGGAGATTGTTGAGGAAAACGGCAAAGGTTTCCTTCTTAACAAAAACACAAGCATTGTATACACAGGTGACGCCGCAATGAAGCGCAACGCCGAACTGCTTGCCGGTTATATAAAGGAGAGTACCGGACTTGACCTCAAGGTAACCGACAACCCGACAGCAGGTGCAATAACACTTGCCGTGGGCGAGGTAGGCGATAATGCCGAGGGCTACACGCTCACCGTAAACAGCGAAGGCGTGAACATAAGCGGTGCCTCGGCAGCAGGAGTATTCTACGGCATGCAGACACTGCGCAAGTCACTCCCCATCACCCAAGGCGGCGAAATAGTGTTGCCGGCTGTGACAATAAACGACTATCCGCGTTTCGCGTACCGCGGCGCACACCTCGACGTTTCGCGCCATTTCTTCACCACCGATTCAATCAAGCGCTTTGTCGACATGCTGGCGCTCCACAACCTCAACCGCTTCCACTGGCACCTCACCGACGACCAGGGCTGGCGCATTGAAATAAAGAAGTACCCCAAACTGACAACCGTCGCTGCCGAGCGCGACGAGACTGTCATCGGGCGCAACAGTCCCGAGTATGACGGGCAGCACTACGGCCCCTTCTTCTACACACAGGAGGAGTGCCGCGAGATTGTCGCATACGCAGCCGAACGCCACATAACGGTAATTCCCGAGATTGACCTTCCCGGCCACATGCAGGCAGCCCTTGCCGCATATCCCGAGTATGGTTGTACAGGCGGCCCGTACGAGGTTTGGAAAATGTGGGGTGTTTCGGACAACGTGCTCTGCGCCGGCAACAACGCCACCCTATCGTTCATTGAGGACGTGCTGAGCGAGGTAATAGAGGTATTCCCATCGGAATACATACACATAGGAGGCGACGAGTGCCCCAAGACACAGTGGGAGAAGTGCCCCAAATGCCAGGCACGCATAAAGGCGCTGGGAATAAAGGACGACGACAAGCACAGCGCCGAAATGTACTTGCAGAGTTTTGTCATCAACCATGCCGAGAAGTTCCTCAACAGCAAGGGACGCCAGATTATCGGTTGGGACGAAATACTTGAAGGCGGCCTTGCCCCGAACGCGACCGTTCACTCATGGCGTGGCGTAGAGGGCGGCATTGAGGCAGCAAAACAGGGACACGACTGCATAATGTCACCCACCACATTCATGTACTTCGACTACTACCAGACAAAGTACACCGACAACGAGCCACTTGCCATAGGCGGTTACGTGCCTGTTGAGAAGGTATACTCTTTCGAGCCTATGAACGACACCCTCCCCGCCCAGGTACAGAAGCACATCATTGGTGTACAGGCAAACCTGTGGAGCGAATACATACCCACATACAGCCACGTGGAGTACATGGAGTTGCCACGTATGGCAGCCCTCTGCGAGGTACAGTGGTGCAAGTCCGAGAACAAGGACTACAACAGTTTCAAACAGCGCCTGCTCCCACTGTTCGACCTCTACGACAGAATGCAGTACAACTATGCCAAGCACATTCTTGACATTGAGGAAGAGTTCGGTATTGACACTGAAAAAGGCGTTGTTACAGTAACACTCAAGACCCTTGACAACCTACCGGTATACTACACGCTCGACGGCAGCGAACCCACAACCGCCTCGGCAAAGTACAATGGCACATTGGAGATAAACCAAAGTTGCACACTCAAGGCAAAAGGCATTGGCAAGCGTGGCGAGACACGCCTCTTCAGCGAGGAAATAACCTTCAACAAGGCAACTGCAAAGCCAATAAGGCTGTTACAGCCCATTCACAAGAACTACACTTTCAAGGGCGACATGACACTTGTCGACGGTCTCAAAGGCAACCCCAACTACCGCACAGGGCGTTGGTTGGGATTCTGCCTCACCGACCTCGAGGCTGTCATCGACCTAAAGCAACAGGAAGAGATAAGCAGTCTCAAGTTCAACACCAGTGTAGACAAGGGAGACTGGGTGTTTGATGTACTGGGTATCACAGTATCGGTTTCGGACGACGGCGAGAACTTTACCGATGTGTTCGACCGTACATACCCCGACCTCACAGCCGAAGACGAGAACAGGATTTATGAGCACAAGGTTGAGTTCGCTCCCGTGACGGCACGCTATGTAAAGGTGAAAGCCCTATCGGACCGCGACATGCCGGCATGGCACCCTGCAGTGGGCTACCCCGCATTCATCTTTGTCGATGAACTTGAAATAAACTGAAACAACTATCAAGCATAAGTGGGTGACCCAAAAGTAAAATGGGTCACCCACTTATGTAGGGAGGTTGGATAAAAAGAGCTATTTTTAGGCTTGCGAAGCCCGAAAAAACGCAACCGACGCTGTAATGCGAGGGCAGAGAGTGCTTGCATTCTATGCCGAGCTACGAGGAGGAAAAGCCACTTGGTGGGTTAATTTACTAAGCGTAAATGAGTATTTTTCGGGCAAGCGTAACAACAAAAGAGCCTTTTTAGTCAACCTCTTTTTTAGACAATCCATCACATACACATTGCTACTATGTAATTTTAGATTATTTTTGCAACTTCTACCTGCATATCCGCCCCATGACTGCTATCCGCACAAAAACAACCTTGACAAAATTGCTGTTTGCACTCCTGCTGTCCTGTAGCGCAATGAAATGCCTTGCCTACGACTTCAAGACCGGCAATATCTGCTACAACATTCTTTCCCGGAGCGAGAATAGCGTTGAGGTGACACATGGCGGGTTAAACGACACATACTCTGGAGAGATAACAATCCCTGCAAGCATAGAATATGAAGGCACCACATACACGGTAACAGAGATAAGACCCGAAACCTTTTGGGGGTGCACAGGACTCACAAGCATTACAATTCCGGCAACAGTATCATCCATTGAAGACTACACGTTCTATGGTTGCAGCGGACTCAAGGAGATAAAACTGCCCGAGACCCTTACCGGCATAGGCAATTACACATTCTATGGTTGCTGCAGTCTCAACAGTATAAGAATACCGGAGAGCGTAACCGTTTTGGGCAAAAGTGCATTTGAGAAGTCCGGTCTCCAACAAGCCATTATTGGCAAAGGCATTACCGCAATAAGCGAATGTACATTCAGACTATGCAGTTCACTCACGGACATAACCATCCCCGACAACGTCACATCCATAGGCCATGCCGCATTTGAGTTCTGCACTAAACTCACAGGCATTGAACTCGGGAAGAACCTTTACAGCATTGGAGAGTGTGCATTCATGGGTTGCAGCATGCTGGACGAGATACGTTTTCCCGATAAACTTGCAAGGATAGGCGCATTGGCATTTGAAGGCTGCAGTAATCTTTCAAGCATAAATATACCGTGCAACGTAAGCGATATTGGAGAATCGGCATTCGACGGTTGCTCGGGTTTCACGTCAATCATCGTTGACAAAAGCAATAAATCATACAGCAGCAAAGGCTGCGCCATTATTGAATGCGATGAAAACAGACTTGTCCACGGCTGCAGGAATACTGTAATACCCGAAGGAGTGACCTCGATAGGCAAATGGGCATTCTACAACTGTAGCGAACCGGCCAACATCATAATGCCCGAAAGTATCAGGAGCATTGATGAATGGGCATTCTTCAAATGCACAGGACTCACCGGTATAGTGATTCCATGCAACACCACAAGAATAGGCAAATATGCCTTCTACCAATGCAACAGGCTTGCCGGTATCACCCTGCCCGAAAACATGGAATCCATTGGAGACGGAGCATTCAGCGACTGCAAGAACATTGTCAGAATATATGCACACGGCAAACAGCCTGCGTCCATAGGCAGCAACACATTCGACAGCATTTACGACACTGCCACCCTTTATGTCCCCTCAGGCGCAAAAGAGTTCTACCGGTCGGCCCCCTATTGGAGCAACTTCACAAATATCATAGAACAAGACTTTGAGCAGAACAACGGCATAGAGTCTGTAACCGGGGAGAGCAATACCCTTTCACCCGTCTACGACCTTCTGGGACGCAAGACTGAGCAGACATTCAAGGGCGGCATATACATACGTAACGGCAAAGTTGTCCTGTACAGAGAATAAAAGAACCCCTGAATACTCATTTACGCAGATTGCTTTTTAACCACCTGCAATTTACCTCACGAAACTTGTCGAAACAGGTTCCTCCCGCTCGGGGCGCTCAACACCGGGTGCATTCAGCGCCTTCAACATCCATGCCATGTTACGCGCAAGCGTACGCATAGTCTGCAAGCCTTCGGCGTCCTGTTCCACTTCGCCCGGCACAAGTCCGTGAACACTGTTCCAATACTGCGACGGCACCACAGGCATGTTGCTGATTGTGAAATATTTGTTCAGGCGGTCGAATGTTGCACTTGCACCACCCCTGCGGCACACAGCCACAGCCGCAGCAGGCTTATATTGCAGGTGCTGCTTGCTTGAGAAGAAAAGCCTGTCGAGCAACGCACAGAGCGAACCGTTTGGCCCAGCATAGTAGACCGGCGAACCCACTACAAGACCGTCGGCACTTTCAATCTTTTCGCGTATGGTAACGTAAGGAGTATCGTTGAACACGCAACGCCCAAGCCCCTTGCAACGGAAGCATGCAATGCAACCCTGCACCGCCACCGGGCCAATGTGTACAATCTCACTCTCAATGCCCAACGACTCGAGCGTTCTTGCAACCTCCGTCAAAGCACGGAAAGTATTACCCGCCTTGCGCGGACTGCCGTTTATAAGAAGAACTTTCATAGAATCAATCAATAAACCTCACCTTGTTAATATCACGCGGCTTTGCAGCAGGTGTCTCATCGGGATAACCGAATGCAATGCACAGGCACAATTCATACCCATCGCTGAAACCAAGTCCGGAAAGGACCTTGTCCCTCTCGGGACTTGTGAGGATGAAACGTACCGGACTGCCAAGACACACCGAACCCACTCCAAGCGAATGTGCCGACAACATCATATTCTCGGCAAGCAGTCCGCAGTCTATTGTGGAGAAATCATACCCATTGTCACGCGCAATGAACACCCACACGGGAGCATTGTAGAAACACCCGGCAGCACGTTCGCCGCCGGCCGCCGCCATCACCGCCTTTATCTCATTCTGGAATTCAGGATTGTCCACAATGCGAACCTCCCACGACTGCTTGTTCTGCCCGTTGGGAGCATTTATTCCGCACATGGCAATATCCTGCATGACATCACGTACTACAGGTTTGTTCTTGTACTTGCGTATGCTGCGGCGAGACATAATATTCTCAATAACGGCATTCTCGCCGCAATCCTTAACACACTCTCCGGCAGTGCACTCACCGGCTGCACATTCCGCAGTCTCATGACCGCATGCACCTTCACTGCAAGCCTGTTTTCCACCATTCCCGCACGACACAGCGGCCAACAAAGAGAGGCCACAAACAATACTCTTAAGATATCTCATAATTTCTCATTATTACAGTTACACTGCGAATATAACAACCATTCCTGCAAAGCGCCCAAAAATTGGATTATTTTTTTATAAGGAACTTAAACAGTTTCTAATTTACAACTCCTCAATAGGTAAGAGTCAATTATAATTAATCATGCCTATTTTAGGTATTTCAAGAGCAATATCTACTCGCAGAATATGGAACAACAGTTCATCCAACATCCACTCATCCTTACTGAACAGGTCAAAATAAGGATGCAATTCCCCGGAATCAAGCTGCGCCTGTTTTTCTTTACCGGAAACAGCATTCCGTTTCTTCTGTAGAACAGATTCAATACTTTCTGACCATTTGCCATCACCAAATTTCTGACCATATAGGTAATTCTCCAAATCACGTTTCTTAATCTTCATATCCTTGCCAATAAAGCCATCCACGTCCAAATTCTTGCAAAATTCTTCAAGACTGCGTTGAATACTATTTTTGTCTATGCCATCAACAGACATCAGGCAGTCAAACAAAGAAGCAAACGAGGCACGCTCGTTGAAATTAACCTCTGTTTTCTTCAAATAGGCCAATGTCTCAGGATTACCGATATTATTAAAGTTGAGTTTGTTGAAATGCTCAAGAATAAACCTTCCGATGGCGTATTCATGCTTATGTACTACCTGTGACCTTTTGTGTTTCTTGAAGATGTCCCACAAACCGAACACTTGACTGATAAGGTACAAAGGTTTGAACAAAAGATTGTCGTAGTCATTCTTAAAGCACTTGTTTTCAATTTCCTTGCATGAAAAATGTTTCGAAGCCACATCAATCTCCATGTTGTAGTTCTTGAGTAGTTTCTTTATTTCATGCATCTTACCATAGACCTCGTCATCCTTGATATCAATTGGAAGAATAACATCTTCGGGCAAGGTTGTCAGTTTATTCAGGTTTGCTTCAGAAGGATATTCCGTAGCCGACCTGACTCCGTTTATACCCTTGAACTTGTACAATATGGCACAAGTACACAGCAGATTCCTGTACAAATGCCTGTAAAGGTCATCCAGGACACCACACTGCACTTCAAGACTGGCATTTTTTGTCTGCTTCTCAACATTCTTCTGCGCAAAATAAGTTATTATAGAAACAAGCAGAGAAATTACTGACAGAGCAATTGCAACCGATCCATACAGATTCCATCCATCTTTAATAATGTCCTCTTTTGTGTGGTTCTCTATTTCCGACAACACTTCATATTCTGCACTGACAATGGCAGAATCAACGCCTGAATATTGGGGGTTCTTCTGCTCATACTTTTTTCTGACCTCTTCTCTTAACCGATCGTTCTTCTCGGCATGGAACCTTATTACCTCCAACTCCTCTAAAATCTTTTCCTGCAACGTTACATTGTTTTCTGGTGCAGATGTCCGAGTCGTGACCTCGGCCGAAAATGCATTGCATACAATTAACGCACAAACACATAGCGTAAGTAAAAGTCTTGTCTTCATAATATTGTAATTAGTGTTATGCTTGCAAATATAACATTATTAATAAAGAAACATCGAGTTTGATTGAAAAAATTCCGAAAAATGCAGGGTATCCAGGGTATCCGGGAAGCAGACTCTAAAAAGGAATTATTCCATATATGAAACATCACTCTTCTCCGGCGAACCTGTCGGGGAGTTGTTTGTTTGTTGTGAGCAACCCCATATCCTTGAGTTCGCCCAGGCGTTTGCTTATATTCCCCTTACCGGTCTTGAGTTGTTTGAAGGCTTCGTCGTACGCCTCCTGGGCCTTGCCCAAGGCGGCTTCAATCTTACCGAAGTTGTCGGTAAAGTTCACAAACTTGTCATAGATTGCATTTGCGGTGTCGACAATGCGCTGCACGTCGCGTTGCTGGCGCTCGCGTGTCCACAGGGAGTTCACTACAAAGAGCGTGGAGATGAGGTTCGACGGGGATATGAGTACAATGCCTTTCTTATAGGCATAGTTCCACAGAGCGTTGTCGGTATCCATTGCCACAAAGTACGAAGGTTCGTTGGGAATAAAGAGCATTACATAATCGAGTGAGTTCTTGTTATACTTGTTGTAATGCTTTGCCGCGAGTTCATCGATGTGGCGGCGTACACTGGCAACATGCTCCTTAAGGCGCATTGTACGCACTGTCTCATCCTCGGCGGCAAGGTATTCCATGTATGCTTTTAGCGACACCTTTGAATCTATTATTATATCGCGCCGTCCGGGGAAATGTACAATCACATCGGGTTTCATGGCGCGCCTGGTCTCTTCATTGAGAACCGCACCGCCCTTTTCGTCGCGCAATGTAGTCTGCAGTTCCCACTGCTCGCCCTCGATGAGACCGGAGTTCTCGAGTATCTGTTCAAGGATTGTTTCGCCCCAATCGCCTTGGAATTTGTTGTTGTTTGTGCCCGAAATTGCACGGGTCAGGTTCAGCGCTTCATCGCTTATGCGGCGGTTGGCCTCGACAAGACTCTTGATGTTCTCCTGAAGCGAGAAACGCTGTTTGCTCTCCTCGCCATAGTAACTTTCCACCTTCTCGCGGAACTGCCTGAGGTCCTTGTCAAAGGGCAACAGCATGGCCTCGAGTCTCTCTTGCGATTGACGGTTGAACTGTTCGGTATTCTTCTGCAGCGCCTCGCTTGCCATATTCCTGAATTCATGGCGCATTTGGTCCAGTGCAACCTGGAACTGCTCTTTCTGCGCTGCAAGACGCTCTTTAAGGGCACTGTTCTCGCTCTCAATCCTTGCGACATGGGCAAACTGCTCATCGCGCATTGCCTTGAGGTTTTCAAGCACATTCTCCTGCTCGCGCACCGAAGAGGCCAACTGTGCATTCTGCGCTCCAAGCAATGTATTCTCTTTTTCCTGCGCCGACAATTTGCCATAAAGGCGCATGCAATATACCAACGCCGCGACAAGCAGCAACAACAGGAGCAATGATATTATAATCAGAAGTGTATTCATAGAAAAGGTTTTTATACCACAAAGATACAGTGCCAACAACGGCTAACAAAATTTTCAGCCGTATATTTTTGCGCAAATTCCACAAACAGCAAAACAGACCAAGACACAGGAATTTCAAACCCATTTTATAATTTGCTTTGGTATAATTTTGCACAGAGGAACAGCACAATGAATACGATATCGATAAAAACAGGAGAGGAAATACACCACACATGCCTGATGTACGGGCTCAACCGCGCCTATGCAAGATATCCGTTCCTTGCACGCAACCCATTGGCAACCCCACCCCCCTTCAGGCGCAGTCCGGAGCGCCCGGCGCTGTTCATCGGCTGCGGAATGAGCCCAGTGTGCGTGCAGTATTACAAGACGGATATGAGGGTACTGTACAAGAAAAACAAGGTGACGGCCGACGAGGCTGCCGCATTCGCAAAGGCAATAATGGAGGAGTATCTTGCCTTGCGCCACCCGTTCATGAAAAGAAAGTGGGAAGGCGGAATACTAATGGAAGAAACCACAGGGCACACAATAGCAGAAGTCGGATAAAAGCGAAACTCCCTTATGCTTTCTCCTGCGAACGGCGATAGACCTTGGGCGACATGCCCTCTACCCTCTTGAAGTACTTGCCGAAGACCGACTGCGAGGGGAAATCGAGTTCGTCGCTTATCTCCTGCACGGTCATTGAGGTGGATGAAAGACAACCTTTTGCATAGAGCACCACATACTTTTCAATCCATTCCAAAGCCGTGAGGCCTGTTTCCTGTTTAAGAAGAGCCGAAAGGTATTTATTGGTTACACAGAGCCTGTCGGCATAGAACCCTATGTTGCGGTGACACTTGAAGTTCTCGGCCACAAGCGATATGAATTTTTCACATATCTCCTGCTGCCCGGTCATCACTGTCGACTGGCTCTGCGCGTTGTGTACATAGTATCCGAACCCGTAATAGTATGCCGAGAAAAGGTGTCTTATAACCTCTTCGCGATAGGGGTGCCCATTCTGTTTCATAATGCTCGCCACATGGGCATAGCACGCCACAAGGGCTTCAAGTCCCTCATGGTTCAGCGTGTAGAAGTGATTGTTCTTGATGAAGAGTTTCTCCTGGAAACTCACAGGCAGGTTAAGCGAGTCGGTAAACTCTTTGGTCACAGCCATGCCGTATCCCTTGAAATGCTCATCGACCTCAATGGACTCGATTATCTGGCCGGGCAAGAACAGTGCCACAGCGGGAGCCTTGAGCGAATAGGAATAGAAATCGACAATGCAGGAGATTTCGCCTTCGGCAACAATCACCTGGGTAACCTTATCCATTCTCAGCGGAAAACGGGCTTCGGAAATGACATTATCCAAATCAAGAAGTTCCACATCCTTCATTGCACAACCTTTTCGGCAAAGTTACAAAATAGGCAATAAAGAACAATATTTCATGGAAAAGTTTGGCAAATCATACAAAATCATCGGCAAAACTGCCCAAAACGCATTTCACTTCCACAGCCCGAATTGCGAAAATAAATTCCGCAACCTGCCGGTAACAATATTCATCAACGAAAATTCAGCCTTTACTGTCTGAAGATGTCGTGACATCCTTTTCTGCAAAGAGAGGATTTTCGCAACATTCCTATACCTCTGTGCCCTCAATTCGCGCAATGAAGCCACAAAACCGTTATTCTCATTCATCAATACCCTCCTTCCTCACCGCCAGCAGACGGCACATATGTTTTACCAATGTATCTACAAAGAATCTTGTACGGAAGAGATATACCACAAATGCAGTGGCAACAATTGCCACACCGGCCAGTATCATTGCCAAAACAAAACCCACGACCCTTGTCAGTGCTACCACAGCAGCTGCAAGAATGAACAGGAATGCCGTAAAGAGCATGAAAAAGATTACCATTGAAGCAAGCATGTCGCCCATTATCACCGACACCTCCTCAACGGCCCTCATCTTTATGTCATCAATGCGCCGTCCAAGGTATTCCTGTACATCCTTTGAAAGATTATCAAGTTCTTCCTTCATATCAGCAGGAATTGCTATTCGACGACATCGCTCCTTCTGCACTGTCCCTCATGGCACACCGTGGTGCCTGCAGCCATCTGTTTCTTGACTTCGGCAATCTTGTCCAATACATCCCTGCGCAACTCCTCGCCCTTCTTGGGTGCGAACATGAGCGCAACCGCTCCACCTACCATGCCACCGACGACAATACCGCCGGCAAAGGCAATAAGACTACACATCTTCATAAATACAAATATTAAGGTTAAACAATACCGAAACACCGCGGACGCACATAAAAAACAGACCACATTCTTGCTGTTTACTGCCAAAAGCACTACCTTTGGTTGTTCGGTAATATAATAACATACGAAAGATGAAAAAGTGCGAAATTTTCTTCATTTTACTATCAGTTGCTGCACTGTTCTCATGCAACACGAACAGCAACAAGGAGAGCAAAAGCGACAATACCGTCAACAGCGCGGTTCCTGAAAACCCGGTTGTCGTGCAACAACCTGCCGGCGTTCCTGTGAACATAAGCGGCAGCATTCCTCTTGACAGCAACATACAGGATTCCCCTGTACTCGACTACAGCATGGAACTTGAACCGATAGTGCTGAACAACTCCACTGCGACAGCCAAGGCTGTGAATGCACTCTCGTATGCCATTACAGGAACCGAATACGGCGACTTGGGAACAGCATGCGACGCACAAGTAAAACGCTTGACTGCAAAATTCCAGGAACTGCGCCCCGACTATATCGATATAAGGGAAAATTACGACGACGCTTTCTGGCCCGACAACCATTACTACGTAAAGGGTGTTTGCGAAAAGGGGTACAAAGGATATGAGAACTACATCCTGAACTACGATGAGTACGAAGGTGGCGCACATGGCTATTACTACACGGCCGTGCACACATTTGACCCACGCGACGGACACGAGGTAATACTGGACGAGATAATGAAGGAAGGATATGAAGAAGAACTCCTGCATGCCATAGCAGCCGGAATCCTGCGCTATTGCAAGGCACGCGACATTACAGAACTTGACTGGCTGCAGCACGGCACCGGCGAACTGTTCATATCCAAGAATGCAGTACTGCGCGACAGTTGCATAACATTCATATACAACCCCTATGAAATTGCTTCTTACGCTGCAGGCAAAATAGAAGCCGATATCACATACGAAGAACTGAAACATATACTCAAATAATGGAAACCATACTCAAATATTTCCCAAATATCAGCGACAGGCAAAAAGAGCAGTTTGCTGCGCTATATGACCTTTACTATGATTGGAACAGCAAAATAAACGTAATTTCGCGCAAAGACATTGAGAACCTGTACCTGCACCATGTGCTCCACTCGTTAGCCATTGCAAAGTACATTACATTCAAACCCGGCACCACAATAATGGACATGGGTTGCGGAGGAGGTTTCCCGGGAATCCCGCTTGCCATAATGTTCCCCGAAGTGCAGTTCCACCTTGTAGACAGCATTGGCAAGAAGGTACGCGTTGCCGGCGAGATTGCAGCAGCCATTGGACTCACCAATGTGCGCACAAGTCACAGCCGTGCCGAAGAGATAAAGGATAAGTACTCGTTTGTGGTGAGCCGCGCGGTAATGCAGTTGCCCGACCTTGTGAAGATATGCCGCAAGAACATATCTAACAAACAGTCAAACGCACTCCCCAACGGAATAATATGCCTTAAAGGCGGCGACATGAGCGCCGAGACACAGGCTTTCAGGAACTGCCGCGAGATAGTTGAGGTGAGCAACTACTTCGGCGAAGAATATTTCAAGGACAAGAAAGTTGTTTACGTTCAGATATAGAAGCAAGAATAACCCGCTATGGAAATAAAGACATTCGTGGTAAACCCGATACAGGTCAACTGCTATCTTCTTTGGGACGAGAGCAAGGAGGCCGTGCTCATCGATTGCGGAGCATGGTTCCCCAAGGAGAGAGAAGAGATAAAGGAGTTCATCGCAAGAAACGGCCTCACACTAAAGCACTACCTGAACACCCACCTGCATTTTGACCATATATTCGGGAACGCATTCGTGGAGGATACTTTTGGGATAAAGGCCGAAGCCAATGACGCCGACTGGCCTTGGGCCGCGAACATAAAGGAGAGAGTAGCTATGTTCGGCATAAAATACGAAGAGGAAGTGCCTGCGCTCGGGCGAATACTTTGCGACGGGGATGAAATAACATTCGGCACACACCGTATTGTGGCTATTGCAGTGCCGGGACATTCGCCCGGCAGCCTTTGCTATCATATACCCGAAGAAAAAGTACTCTTCAGCGGCGACGCGCTTTTCCACGGGAGCATAGGTCGCACCGATTTCCCCGACAGCGACCACTACAGACTAATCACCACCATACGCGAAAAACTGCTTACCCTGCCCGAGGAGACGACTGTGTATCCGGGACACGACAGGGAAACCACAATAGGGTTTGAGAAGGCATATAATATGTACCTCAGATAAGGCGCAGTTCACTCAGCCACAACATTCATCAGGCACTCCCTGCAATCAAAATCAAGACGGAAACGCTTGCCGTCGCCCGAGACAATGTAGAAAGGTTCTTTATACCGGTGCCTTGCGCCGTTCTTGGTGCACCATCCCATGCTGAACTTTATGCAATGCTTGCAGAACATGACCGTTGCACCTGCAACAGGGGCTTTCTCAAATGCCGGGGCAATGCTTTCCACCCCATGCTCCTTGTAAAAAGCCATGGCATACCTGTTGGCAACATTGCCTTTATAATCGAGCGACGTTTCAACGAAAGGAACTTCACTCTTTTTAAGGTGCATATCCTCACGGTCATGATTTGACCAATGTTCCTTTATAAACAAATCGCACAGCGAGCGGCGCATATCGGACAGCAACGACGATGGAACAAACCATTCCTTGGAAAGTTCCACAGCAACAGCAGTAACCTCAAAGGGAGTATTTCCCCATTTGCCCAACTGCTTTACAATGTTCGCATGCTGCGGCGCACGCGCCTCCTGCTTGCCGAAGGTCGCCGACACAGAGCATTCCACACCGCTTTCATCCTTTCCGCAAAGCATAAACCCCTCCTTATTCTCCTTGAACAGCAGCTCAAGGGAGAGGCGTCGCTGCACATCGGGGTGCGACAATTGCCGCTCGAAGTTACAGTCATAATTGCGGTAGAGTTCATCGCCGCTCTCCACCGCCGGCATTGTCTGCGGGAATATGCGGTTACCCTCTACCCTGTTTATATGGAAACCACGCAAACGGCCGTCGGCCGAAACGAAGCATGCGCCGTCACCATTATTGAAATCCTTGCCTGTGACAGTGAAGAAGTTGCGTGAAACGAACTTCACACGCCCCATATACTCACCTTTGGATTTCGGAGTATCGAACGATGTAATGCCGTCCTTGCCGTTCTTCAGCAGATAGTCGGTAAATCCACGATTGAAACTCTTTTCAGGTGCAGGATTGAACCGGGGTTCGCATTTGCCGAACGAAGAACGTGCATACTCCTTGCGGCGGGCAAAGATTTCATCAAGTGCCTTGCGGTAATACGCCGTGATATTCTTGACGTACGATACATCCTTCAGGCGACCTTCAATCTTCAGCGATGTCACACCCGCGTCGAGCATTTCCTCAAGCATTGAACTGCGGTTCATGTCCTTGAGCGAAAGAAGGTGCTTGCCACGGGTAACCACAGTGCCTTCGGAATCTACCATATCGAATGCCAGACGGCAGAACTGCGCACACTCGCCACGATTGGCGCTCCTGCCGAAACTGTGCTGCGAAGCATAGCACCGGCCGCTGTAACTCACACACAGCGCACCGTGTACAAAGACTTCGAGTTCCGTATCGGGGACAGCACGGTGTATCTCACCTATTTCGGCCAACGAGAGTTCGCGGGCAAGCACTATTCTGGGGAAACCTACCGCCGCAAGGAACTTCGCCTTTTCCGGGGTGCGGTTGTCCATCTGTGTACTTGCATGAAGAGGTATGGGCGGGATATCCATGCCGGCAATACCCATATCCTGTACAATGAGCGCGTCAACGCCTGCTGCATACAGTTCGGCAACAAGCCTTTCAACATCGGGCACCTCTTCATCATATATGATTGTATTGAGCGTAACGTAAACCTTAACGCCGTATATGTGAGCATACTCGACCAAACGGGCAATATCCTCGACACTGTTTCCTGCAGCCTGACGTGCACCGAACTGTGCGGCACCGATATATACCGCGTCGGCACCATGATTGATGGCTGCGATTCCGGTCTCGAGATTCTTTGCCGGAGCAAGCAGTTCTATCTTGCGTTGTTGTGACATAATGATGAGGGGTTATCTGGGGAAACTATTTTCTCTTGCGCAGGGCCTTTATGAGCATGGGACCTATTATGCCGTCATCGTGCATGTCGTTCAGACGCTGGAAGCGCTTTACCGACCTGTAGAGTTCGCCGTCGTACAGTACATCACCGTTTTTCATATAGATAATACTGTCTTCATCCATGTAAAGTTTATTTACCAAAATACGAGCAACAGTCTTTACATCGGCACCACTGTCCCCGCGCATTATTATGCGGTCGCCAAGACGATAGGGTTCGCCTTCAAACTCCACAGAATCTATCTTCTGCGCCCTCACCTTGGGTTGCTTTACCGCAGTGCTTTTGGGGGATTTCCTTGCAACGTTCTTACGGGTTTTCAGCGAATCGGAGGCAACCTTGCGTTTACGCTTCGGTTCAATCTTGCTTTTCCTCACCCGCAAGGAATCGTCCTTGACCTTGCGGTATTTTGTTACAGCAATCTCTTCACTCTCCTCACCGGGAATGAACTGCGCTGCTGCATACCTGGGAACGGCAAGCAACAACAGGAAAAAGAGGAGGGAGAAGAACCGTTTACTTTTCATTGAGAAGTTTTTCAAACAGCGCAGGGACAGGAGTTTCAAAACGCATGTGCTTGCCGGTTACCGGATGAGTGAAACAGAGCTGATATGCATGCAATCCCAAACGACGTATGGGGTCACCTGTACCGCCATACTTGCGGTCGCCCACTACAGGATGACCCAAATCGGCCATGTGTACACGAATCTGATTCTTACGACCTGTTTCAAGTTCACATTCCACAAGCGAATAGCCATTAGACGAAGTAAGAACTTCATAATGTGTCACAGCAAACTTTCCACCATTATCCATTGGACTTGAATGAGTTATAAATCGCTTATCTTCCGTGAGCCACGATTCAACAACACCGCGGCGTTTTTCAAACTCGCCTTCAACCAATGCGACATACCTACGGTCACTCACAAGTTCTTGCCAACCATTGATTAGCGACTGTTGCGTCTGCACATCCTTTGCATAAACCATAAGACCCGACGTATCACGGTCGAGCCTGTGAACGAGGTGCGAAGTACTGCGACCGCCGCCTTTTTCAAGATAACGGTTCAGCACCGTCTGCACCGTCTGCTGCCGCGTATTGTTACTCATTGAAAGCAAACCGGGACGCTTATCCACAATTATAAGATATGGATCCTCGTATACAATATCCAAATCATTGCTACGAAACGACTTCTTATGTTTAGAGCGGTCGAGTTGAACAACCTGCCCGGCCTTGAGTTCGGCAAGCGGATACGTTGTAATTGCATTATCCACAATGACTACCCTATTGCTGATTAAAGCTTTTGCACGGTTACGGCTTATGCCATGCATTTTATCCATTATAAAATCTATGAGCACAGAATCCTGCACCACCCTAAAGGTCAAAAGTGTCTTTATATTCTTTTTCATACACTTAATCTTCAATTACTTATCACTCCTTCGTTCAAGCAACACAACATTTTCGACATGATGAGTATGCGGAAACATATCGACAGGCTGTACAGCCATCACCTTGTAATCCACATCGAGCAACTGGAGGTCGCGCGCCTGAGTGGCAGGATTGCAACTCACATACACAATCCTTTTTGGTGCAGCAAAGAGAATTGTTGAGATTACATCCTCATGCATACCGGCACGCGGAGGGTCGGTTATTATCACATCGGGACGACCATGTTCGTTTATGAAATCACGGGTAAGAATATCCTTCATGTCGCCCGCAAAGAAAGCAAGGTTATCAAAACCGTTCAGTCCGGCATTCACGCGGGCGTCGATTATGGCGTCCTCGACATACTCGACACCGACAACCTTCTTCGCCTTGGCAGCGACAAAATTCGCAATAGTTCCGGTTCCCGTATAAAGGTCATACACAACCTCTTCGCCTGTGAGCGCAGCGAAATCGCGTGCTACCTTATAGAGATTGTAAGCCTGCCCGCTGTTTGTCTGATAGAAAGATTTGGGACCGACCTTAAAACGGAGCCCTTCCATCTCCTCATATATGACATCGGTTCCCTTGTATGTCACGACTTCAAGGTCACCGAAAGTATCGTTGCATTTATTGTTCACGACATAAAGGAGCGATGTAACTTCGGGGAACTCACTCGCCACATATTGTAAAACTTTTTCCAAAGCAACTTTATCGCTGTCACTTTCCACCCTCGCCTGAAGGAGCAACATGACCTCGCCAGTTGTGGAGGTGCGCAACATCATGCTGCGCAACACGCCTGAATGCGAACGCAAATTATAAAACGGAATACCCTCGCGATTGGCAAAATCGCGTACCCCGTTACGCAAACGGTTATTGAGACCATCCATCAATGCACACTCCTGAATGTCGAGCACCTTATCAAAAGCACCCGGAATATGGAATCCAAGCGCATTCATATTGTCGTATTGAACATTCTGCGCCACTTCGTCCCATGTGAGCCAACGCTTGTCACTGAATGTAAACTCCAATTTATTGCGGTATTCACGGGTCTTTTCCGAACCGAGTATGGGCATTACTTCGGGCAACTCTACTTTGCCTATTCGGGTAAGCACATCAACAACCTGCTGCTGCTTGTATTTCAATTGATGTTCATAAGCAAGACACTGCCACTTGCAACCGCCGCACACACCGTAATGTTTACAGAAAGGTTCACTGCGTTCCTGCGAGTATTCATAGAATTTTACAGCCTCAGCCTCGGCATAACTGTGTTTCTTGCGCTTCACCTGCAAATCCACCACATCACCGGGAACCACATATGGGACAAAAACGACAAGGTCGTTCACTCTCGCCAGCGCCTTACCTTCGGCAGCAACCCCAGTTATCTCTATCTTTTCAAGCAAAGGAAGTTCTTTCTTTTTTCTTGCCATATTTTATTTAAGTTTTCAGTTTTAACCCCACTCCGTGGGATTGAACCTGCTTACGCTCGCAGTGAAACATCAAAGTAACTTTGTGTTTCGCTCGCTTACCCGCAGCTTTCAGTTTTAGACGCGAATATACGCCGAAAATCCCGATATTTCACACTTTTACCGGGCGAAGTTATTTTTTTCTAATATTCGCGAGATATTTTTGTGTGAAAATTTCGGATTACAAACATTTTTGTTATATTTGCAAATTAGTTGGATAGTCAAACAAATGGCACCCGACTGACAGAGACAGTTAAAACAATTTTTTATTTATCAACAAACAATAAACTCAAAAATTTATGGCAGACAAAAGAGTCTATACCTTTGGTAATGGTCTTGCTGAAGGTAACGCGTCAATGAGAAACTTGTTAGGAGGTAAAGGTGCGAACTTGGCCGAGATGAACCTCATCGGCATTCCCGTGCCTCCAGGATTTACCATCACAACCGAGGTGTGTGGCGAGTACTACAGCCTTGGCAGAGAGAAGGTAATCGAGCTTCTCAAGGCAGAGGTACAGGCCGCAGTGAAGAACATCGAGACTTTGATGAACTCAACATTCGGCGACCCCGCCAACCCATTGTTGGTATCAGTACGTTCAGGTGCACGCGCGTCAATGCCGGGTATGATGGACACAATCCTCAACCTCGGTCTTAACGACATCGTTGTGGAAGGTCTTGCAAAGAAGACCGGCAACGAGAAGTTCGCTTGGGACTCATACCGTCGTTTCGTACAGATGTACGGTGACGTTGTATTGGGCATGAAGCCGACCAGCAAGGAGGAGATTGACCCATTCGAGGCAATCATTGAGAAAGTTAAGGAGGAGCAGGGTGTGGTTCTTGACAAGGACCTCAGCGTTGCGGCTCTCAAAGACCTTGTTGCAAAGTTCAAGGCTGCCGTAAAGGCACAGACAGGCAAGGATTTCCCAACTGACGCTTACGAGCAGTTGTGGGGTGCCGTTTGCGCTGTGTTCGAGTCTTGGAACAACGAGCGCGCTATCCTTTACCGTCGCATGGAGAAAATTCCCGATGAGTGGGGAACAGCCGTTTCAGTACAGGCAATGGTATTCGGTAACATGGGCGACACATCGGCTACCGGTGTATGCTTCTCTCGTGACGCCGCTACAGGCGAGAACCTCTTCAACGGCGAGTACCTCATCAATGCACAGGGCGAGGACGTTGTTGCAGGTATCCGCACACCACAGCAGATTACAAAGATTGGTTCTCAGCGCTGGGCTGCATTGCAGAACATCAGCGAGGAAGAGCGTGCAAGCAAGTATCCTTCAATGGAGGAGGCTATGCCCGAAATCTACAAGGAACTTGACGCTATCCAGACACGCCTTGAGGACCACTACAAGGATATGCAGGACATGGAGTTCACCGTACAGGAGGGCAAACTCTGGTTCTTGCAGACACGTAACGGCAAACGTACCGGTGCTGCGATGGTAAAGATTGCTATGGACTTCTACCGTGACGGTATCATCGACGACAAGACAGTATTGAAGCGCATGGAACCTGAGAAACTCAACGAGCTCCTGCACCCAGTATTCGATACAGCAGCCCTTGCAAAGGCAAAGGTTATCGCCAACGGTCTTCCCGCATCCCCGGGTGCAGCAACAGGCCGTATCGTATTCTTTGCAGATGACGCCGAGAAGTGGAACGAGGATGGCGAGAAGGTAGTTCTCGTACGTATCGAGACATCTCCCGAGGACCTCGCAGGTATGGCTGCAGCCCAGGGTATCCTTACAGCACGTGGCGGTATGACATCACACGCTGCCGTTGTTGCACGCGGTATGGGTAAGTGCTGCGTATCAGGTGCCGGCACACTCGTTATCGACTACAAGAAGCGTACACTCACCGTTGACGGTATCACATTCAACGAAGGTGACTACATCTCATTGAATGGTTCTACAGGCCAGGTTATCGAGGGCAAGGTTGAGACAAAGGCTCCAGAACTCAGCGGTGACTTCGCAGAACTCATGACTATCTGTGACAAGTACGCACGCTTGGGCGTACGCACAAATGCCGACACTCCACACGACGCACAGGTTGCACGTGACTTCGGTGCCATAGGTATCGGTCTCTGCCGTACAGAGCACATGTTCTTCGAGGGCGAGAAGATCAAGGCTATGCGTGAAATGATTCTTGCCGAGACAAAGAAGGAGCGCGAGGTTGCTCTTGCCAAGTTGTTGCCATACCAGAAGGCCGACTTCGTTGGTATCTTCAAGGCAATGGAAGGCCTGCACGTGACAGTGCGCCTGCTCGACCCACCACTCCACGAGTTCGTACCACACGATGCAAAGGGCCAGCAGATGCTTGCCGAGGCTATGGGCAAGACAGTTGAGGCTGTTCAGCGCCGCGTGAAGTCTCTTGAGGAGTTCAACCCGATGTTGGGTCACCGTGGTTGCCGTTTGGGTAACACATATCCCGAAATCACAAGAATGCAGACAACCGCTATCCTCGGTGCTGCTCTTGAGTTGAAGAAGGAAGGCAAGGTTATCTATCCTGAAATCATGGTTCCTCTGGTAGGTATCATCAACGAGTTCGAGGAGCAGAAGAACGCTATCGTTGAGGCTGCAAATGCATTGTTCGCAGCAGAAGGCGACTCTGTAGAATACACAATCGGTACAATGATTGAGATTCCACGTGCAGCCCTCACAGCAGACCAGATTGCTCAGCAGGCTCAGTTCTTCTCATTCGGTACAAACGACTTGACACAGATGACCTTCGGTTACTCTCGTGACGACGTCAACTCATTCTTGCCAATCTACCTGCGCAAGAAGATTTTGAAGAACGACCCATTCCAGGTTCTCGACCAGACAGGTGTCGGCCAACTCGTTGAAATGGCTACAACCAAGGGTCGCAGTGTTAACCCGGACCTCAAGTGCGGTATCTGCGGTGAGCACGGCGGTGAGCCTGAGTCTGTGAAGTTCTGCCACAGAGTAGGTTTGAACTATGTATCATGTTCTCCATTCCGCGTGCCTATCGCACGTTTGGCTGCCGCACAGGCTGCTGTTGAGGAGGCATAATAACAACACTTCATATTCCAACAAGAGAGGGTGACTTTTGAAGTCACCCTCTTGTTATATTATGTACACGCGCGCGAGCATAGGATTCCCTAAAAACCTCCGGCCAAACGGCACTGTTACTGATACCTTATATTTTAAATCTTTACTACATTTACCACACGCAAAACCCCTTCACACGACACGGTAAACCGCACATCATGGCCGGCAAAGGGCATACCATAGACCCTTTCAGGGTCATCATGATATTGTGGGCGAGGGTCAAGTTCCAACACTCTGCAAAGAACCGCAAATTCTTCATCCGTGAAAGCACCACGCATTTCAGCAGGGAAGACCACATCGAGTTCACGCCACTCCTTCCCGTCCACAAACCCACTGCGCGCACCCGGATGGGAGTCACTGTAAACGACATAAGGTTTTATGTCAAAAATGGGTGTTCCGTCGGCAAGGTCGGCACCGGAAACAACAAGCACCGGTCCATCGGCACCATACTCCACCCCGCACAAATGCACCGACGAGAGCCCTATTGGATTAGGGCGGAACGGAGAGCGCGTTGCAAATACACCCACATGCTCATTTCCGCCCAACAGAGGCGGCCGCACAAGCGGCGACCACTCGCCTTGCTTCTTTGCATTCAAAGAGAACCCCCAGATGAGCCAAAGATAATCAAAACCCTCAATTCCACGCAAAGTATCGGGATTCCTGTACTCCGGAAGAAAGACAATTCGCCCCTTCAGTTCGGGGACAAGTCCGCTCTGCCTTGGGACACCGAACTTTGCAGGCAACAGAGAGTGATAATGGGCAATGGGAGTAAATTCCATACAAAAAAGTTTTGTACCGCTAATATACTCAAAAAACTGCAAAAGCAACAGGGCATTGAGAAAAAGCAGTGATTTGGAACAACCAACACCCCAAAGTTGCAGCAAAAGTTGCATGCCACCAGTCTTGTTTTCTTATCAGTTTTGTATTATCTTCGCACAGAATATAGTAACACGAGAAAAAAGAGTGACAATGAAGAGATATTTGCTGCTTATAGCCATGGTACTGACATTAGGCACAGTACAGGCACAACTTTTCAAGAAGAAGAACAACATCAATGTTACAGAGGCACAGTACCATCTGGGGGCAGTCCCGGTGGTAAATGGCAAGGTGACCTTTGAAGAGGTAATCAAGGCCGAAGGATTGAGTGCCGGGGAGATAGAAACAAGGGTAAACGAATGGATAACGCGCCGCTTTACAAAGCCCACCGTCATAAAATCAATGCGCTTTGATAGCGAGTTGCCTAACACCGCAATAGTAAAGAGCGAGGAATATATTGTCTTCAGGAACACATTCTTTGTACTTAACCGCGCAAGGATATATTATTACCTGACCATAACTGCTGTAGACGGGCAATGCACGTTCAACATGTCACGCATAACATACTGGTACGACGACGAGGATGAAAAGGGCGGTATCAAGATGAAAGCCGAGGATTGGATTACCGATGATATGGCATTCAACAAAAAAGGCAAACTAAAGAAATTCGAAGGCAAATTCCGCCGTAAGACAATCGAACTCAAGGAACAATTGATAAAGGAACTCTCAAACGAACTGGAAACTGAAAAAAGATGAGACCGGTAGACAAAGCAAGACAGATACTCAACATACTGTTTCTCATTGGAGCAGTAGTAACCTTTATAGTATACATGACAAGCGGAAAATGCCCCGCGTTCCTGTATATCGGGTTCTCAACATTGGCTATCAAGGTTTTTGAATTCATCCTACGTTTTGTAAACTGATGTCCCGCGACCCAATGCAATGAAGAAGGGAATAGCATACATATTGTTGCTTCTGTTGCCTGCATTTGTATCAGGACAGCATTTGCAAGGGCACCAGTTTGAATCGGGTGCCCCGCAAAGCGGTTTAGGCGGCGGTGAGGTATTCAGTCCTTTCAGGGACAATCCCATGGATTCCACCAAAAAGGAGTTGAGGGTTCCCAAAGAGATACACCAATGGCGTGTAAACGAAACAACCGGCGAGAGAATACCCATAGACGCCGACACTATGCAGTTCATGTTCCAGAACTGGCACCTTACCGAAGGTATCAATGGAGAATACAACATATTGGGCAACATGGGTTCTCCACGCATGACCAGAATATTCTTCAACAGACCAACAGACAGTTCATATGACCTGCTGCAACCATATGATTACTTTCTAATACGCCCCGGGGAGTTCATATTCACCGATACAAAGTCACCATACACGAACCTCAGTTATCATTCATCGGGCAATGTCAATGACGGAGACGACAGGTTCAAGGCATATTTCACCACTAATGCCGGAAAACATTTCGGCGCCGGTTTCCTTTTCGACTACCTTTACGCACGAGGCAGGTACGATAATCAGGCATGTTCGCAAATGAACTTCTCGTTCTTCTCATTCTTCAAAAGCGACCGCTACAATTATCATCTGCTTGCCAGCCGATACAATCTGAAGATGGCGGAAAACGGTGGAATAACAGACGACCGCTACATCACACGTCCCGAAGAGACTGAAGGTTCCAACAAAAACTTCAGCACAGTAGACATACCTGTAAAACTGGACGCCACATGGAACCGCAATGAAGTATTCGATGTGTTCTTTACCCACAACTACAACTTCGGTTTCTATCGCGAAAAGTTGATAGCAGACAGCACCGCGGCATTCAATGCGGACAGCATAAACATTGCGGTTGCCGACAGCACTTCAAAAAAGAGTGCCGGCGCAGCGGTCAATGACAGCATAATCAAAGAGTTCATCAATGTTGCACGTATAACACACACTGCAGATGTTTCCGGTTACAGCCGGTATTTCATAAACTATAAGCAACCGACGGGCTACTATGCCGACAGATTCCTGCCCAAAGACTCAATAGACAATACCGGAAACCTTACCGTAAAGAACCGTGTATCACTCTCTCTGCGTGAAGGATTCAGCCGTTGGGCATTTGCCAATGTCACAGCATTCGTATCGCACAAGTACAGCCGTTACCTGCTTCCCGACACCATTGCAAACGGGAGCGAAACAATAAAAAGATATCATGAGCACGCATTATATGTAGGCGGAGCTATCTCAAGCAACAGATGGAAAGTGTTCCGTTACAATGTCGAAGGTGAAACTGCTATTGCAGGAAGCGAACTGGGCACATTCTCTCTTGAAGGCAATGTAGAGTTCAACTTCAATCTCTGGAAGCGCGAGATTATCCTCAAGGGACATGCATTCATGAAGAACAACCGCCCATCGTTCTACTACCGTCACTACCACAGCGAGCACTTCTGGTGGGACAACAACGACCTGTCAAAAGAGTTCAAGACTCGCATTGACGGTGAGTTGCATATACCTTCATGGCGAACAAGACTGACTGCCGGAGTAGAGAATATCATGAACTACACCTACATTGCCAACGAGGCGGTCGAGGAGACCCCGGGACGATTCCTTAACCGTTTCAAGATTGTACAGGCAAACGAGAATATCCAGGTGCTCACAGCCGCACTCAAGCAAGATTTCGTTTTCGGGATATTCAATTTCAACACAGAAATCACATACCAGTTCAGCAGCAACAAGGAGATTCTGCCACTGCCCATGCTCAACCTATATGCCAACATGTTCATCAAGTTCAGGATTGCCAAAGTCCTGCATACCGAGATTGGAGCAGATGTAAGATATTTCACCGAATATTACGCACCGGACTACTCACCGGCATTAGGACAGTTCGTACAGCAGAACCAGGCCGACAAGGTTGCAATAGGAAACTATCCCATAGCCAGCGCGTATGCCAATTTCCTTCTAAAACAGACACGTTTTTATGTGAAATATCACCACGCTAACGAAGGATTGGGCAACATGAGACATTTCCTTGTTCCCCACTATCCGACAACAAAAGGTGTATTGTGGTTAGGACTATCATGGAACTTCTATAATTGACCGACATGAAAAGTATCATCAAATGGGGTTTTATCGGTTGCGGAGAGGCCACAGAAAAGAAGAGCGGCCCGGCTTTCGCAATGGTAAAGGATTCCGAAGTTGTAGCCGTGATGGGACGCGACAAGGAGAAGACACGTGACTATGCCAAACGTCACAATATTCCCCATTACTATACCGACGCCCAGGCGCTCATTGACGACCAGGAGGTAAATGCTGTATACATAGCCACTCCCCCATCATCGCACGCCACATACGCCATCATGGCCATGAAGGCAGGAAAGCCGGTATATGTTGAAAAACCGCTTGCCGCCAGTTATGAGGATTGCGCAAGAATAAACCGCATTTCGCGCGAAACAGGAGTCCCATGCTTTGTTGCATACTATCGCCGTTACCTGCCATATTTCCAGAAGGTAAGGGAATTGTTGCCCGAAATAGGCAAGGTCCTCAACGTGCAGATTCGTTTTTCGGTTCCGCCACGCGACCTTGACTACAACCGCGACAACCTTCCCTGGCGTGTAATTCCCGACATTGCCGGAGGCGGATACTTCTACGACCTTGCCCCGCACCAGATAGACCTGCTGCAAGAGATGTTCGGTTGCATTCTCTATGCCGAAGGTTATGCCGCTAACCGTGGCGGACTCTACAAGGCCGAGGACACGGTGAGCGCTTGCTTCAAGTTCGAGAGCGGCATACCCGGTTCCGGTTCATGGTGTTTCGTATCAGACGAATCCTCAAAAGAGGACCATATAGAAATATTCGGCAGTAAAGGCACCATAAAATTCTCGGTATTCACCTTTGAACCCATAGAACTCCGCAACGAGAACGGAACAAAGAGTTTCAATATCCCCAACCCCACTTATGTGCAGTTGCCGCTCATAAGAAACATTGTGGAACACCTGCTGCACAAGGGGAACTGCACTTGCGACAGCATTAGCGCGACACCGACCAACTGGGTTCTTGACAAAATACTCGGGAAAATAATCTAACCGATGTAAAACAACAGAAGATGAGAGTGTCAGCAGCAACGGTATCCACTTTCAGGCGTGTGATGATGATAACCATTACACTATGCATTATATCCCCTGTTGCTGCACAAGAAAAAATCTCATTTTCGGACAGGGTGCTTGAATGCACCAGGAATATATTGGACGGGACAAGGTCTTTCATTGAAGAGACTCTTGACGGCAAGGATAGCATTTATGTATCCCCCAATCTTTACAACCTGACCATAATGCCGCAATATTCATATGGTTACGACTACTACCGCTTTTCATCAAGAGAACATAACCAGAGCATTGCACTATCGCCGGGTAGCAGCAACAAGATTGGATTATACCTGGGATGGCGCTGGATTTTTCTCGGATACAGTTTCGACCTGAGCGATAGTGATAGGCCCCAGACCGACCTCAACTTCAGTTTCTACACATCGGCTCTTGGAATCGACCTTTTCTACCGCAAAAGGAGCGAAGGTTATCAGATACGCATGCTCAAGGGATTCTACGAAGAGGGAACAGACGGTACAAACAGACTCACTACATACGACCATAATTTTGACGGACTCACAGTCAAGCAGTTCGGAACGAACTTGTATTATATCTTCAACAACAAGAAATTCTCATACCCCGCCGCATACAGCCAATCGACAAACCAGAGGATAAGCGCCGGTTCATTCATACTTGGACTTTCATACAACGAGCAGTCATTCTTATTTGACTACTCGAAATTCGACGCGCCCATAAGGGAACAATTGAGCGAAGGACTCAAATTCAAGAATGTGGAATACAAGGATTTCAGCATTAATTTCGGTTACAGTTACAACTGGGTATTCGCAAAGGATTTCCTTGCCAACTTGTCGCTGACTCCTGCCATAGGATACAAGAACACCTCGCTGAGGTTGGCCAACAGCAAGGAGTTCCTGTCAAGTATTAATATGGATTTGATTACACGCGCGGCAATAGTATATAACAACAGCCGATACTACGCCGGAGCGTCGCTTGTAGCCCACACCTACTCCTACAGCAAGAATGCCCTCTCGATTGTAAATGGTTTCGGAGTCATAAATGTCTATTTCGGAGTAAACTTCTGGCGCAGGAAATGATTTCCGTCAGAACCTCAAACCGAATGTTGCGGTTATAGTGTGGTTGGTCTGGTCCACCGAAGCTGCCGGACTGGGTTCTTCGGACGAAGGGTCGTAGTATGTGTAGAAGTCAGACTTTCGTGAACTCAACACATAAGCCATATCAAAATAGAACACCTTGCCGCGGTAACCTCCGCCCAATGTCACTGCCTCGGTCTCAAAAATATTCTCATACTCGGTAGAAGTTGTTGTACACGGTACGGTTATCATATCCTTATATGCGCCACCGTTGAACATTGCAGTAGAGTAATTGTATCCTGCACGCAGTGATATTCCCGCACCTACATTGAACTCGACTCCGGCACGTATGTTGTGCTGCCCCCTGAGGTTGAGTGATATCTCCTCATTCTGTACAGACTTGCTACCGGCGTCCAGAGATGTATAACCGGCTGATGAATAATCGGCAAACTCATAATCCACGTTGAATGCCATTATCGCGTCGAATGTATATGAAGCCGACGCTATAAAACGCCATGGGGTAAAGAAGCGGCTTCTTGTCTCAAGCACGAGTTCCTTATCTTTTGTATTATAATAATCTCCGAAAGGTCCTTCAATATCGGCATAATAGAGGTTCCTGATATTATACCATGTAGGAGTGTGCACGGCAACGCCCAACTTGAACGGGAAATACTTGAACGGACGAAGGATTGCACCAAGTTTTATATTGCAGCCCGTACCTTCCATTTTATTGCTGTTCCCTATTGAATATATTGTTCCTTCTTCGTCATACTCATAATACACCGAATTCACACTGTAATCTACATTCACAAGCGAGAGTGTGGCGCCGAAGTAGAACCTGTCGTTGATGTTCGCCGCGAAGTTGAAATCGACCTCCATTGTACCGCCTCTCTTCTCGCTCGTATATTCAACATCAGTAGGCTCGTAAATAAGAGAACCGTCAGGTCTCGTTATCAGATTGTCGTCTGCGTCGCCAATATTTGCATATGTGGCAAGCAAAGGCAACCAGGAATACTGGAAGTTTTCATAAGCCGTATAATCCAGTCCTTTGAGTTCAAAAGGTTTTTGGTCATACAAATCCCTGATTGCATACTGCTGGGAATACCCGTCAGAGGGTCCCGCCATTGCAAATTCCCCGGAAAAGTTGTTTGTCCTGCGATAACCGATACCGAAATTCAGAAACTTGAGACTGCCGGCATTGTTCACCTTGTTTGCCAGAACGGCACCGAAATTCTCCACATCAAAAACCGTGCCTTTGCTCTTTGTGGCGTTGCCGTTATAAACGGCATTGGTATTGTAGAATCCCAGACTTCCGGTAATGGCGAAGTCACTGCTACGGTAGAGTCCTATACCGGCAGGGTTGCTTCCCATTACGGAAACGTCGGCACCCAAGGCACCCATTGACCCGCCCATTGAGATATAACGCGAAGTACCGGTAAGTTCATTTTGCATAAGAGGCGCAATCTCATACATATTCTGTGCGCCCATGCCCAACGGCAAGAATGATATCAAGATATATAACAAACGTTTCATAATAGTCTCTATTTTATGTTTGTGGAATATTGTCGTTTATAAAGTCGCACTATCTGCCACGGCCCGAACTTCGTGATGACCCCGAACTGCTGCGGCTGCCCGAACTGCGGCGTGAACTTGAACCGCTGTTGTCCGAACTGCGGGAACTGCTGCGGTAACTTGAACCGCTACTGCTGCGGGAAGAACCAGAACTGCTACGGGAACGTGATACGCTGGTGCTGCTCTGACGGTTATAACTCCCCGATGATGAACTGCGACGGTTGACACTGCCGTTGCTCTGACGCACGTTTCCGCCCTGGTTGCTCTTCCTTGTTGTGCTGCTGCCGACACCTGTCCTTGCCGGCTGTTGGCGACGCATACCGTTTGTCTCACGGTTATTCACCTGCCTGTTGCCTGTACGGTTCACGCTTCTGTCGCCATTATTCCTTTTATTGCCTCTCAGGTTCACGGAGCCATCGTTGTTATTTTGGGGATTGCTGTTACGGTTGTTGTTTACAGTAGCATTGCCGTTCCTGCCGTTGTTGTTTCTCACACCTCTTAAATCAACCCCGCTCTTTCCTGTGTCACGGCCCGGATTATTACCGTTGCCCCTTGAAGCGACATTGGTTGAAACATTATTGTTGTTTCTGCTGCCACGGCCGGCCAATGCACCGTTGTGAGGGATGTGACGGTTCGGACGTCTGCTGCTGTATCTTCCATAATCATGGTGCGGATAATGGTGCATGTGGTTGTTGTACCACCCGTAATTGCACCAGTAGTCATTATAATGGTGGTGACCGTAATGATATCCGCAATGGTTCCAGCCCCAATAAGGAACGTGGCTCCAGGCATGCCAACTTCTCCAATTATAATAATTGATAGAATTCCAGTAGTACGGACCTGCGCTCCAATAATATAGCGGATTGCCGGCTGTAGGGTATATATCAATGCTGTACCCGTTATCATAGACATACCAGTCGTTTATACCGAAGTCATAGACAAGGTCCCAATACAAGGAACTGAACGCCCTGCTCGGACTGCGGAAACGGATTATACGTGTAGAGTAATCATAATCTTGATACTCATCGACCGATGAACCGCTGTCGTAATTCTCTTCAATGTATGCTTCGGGGTCGTTGGTGAAACCGGAACGTCTGTTGTACTCATCGGCATCCCGCACCTTACTCTTTGGAGTAACCTGTACATTGTATTTTTCAGCGACACTCTCTACAACAAGAGTCTTCTCGCTCTTCTTTGTCGGGACAAAGTAGATATCATCCACCTGAGCCCAAGCAGAAAATGGAGAAACAAGCATTGCCAACAGAGAAATGGCTTTAAGTACGGTTCCTCTGTACCCTGATTTTACGTCTTTTTTCATAGCCACTATTCTTTAAGTTTTTTTATCTGGTACAAAAATATATCCTGAAAAAATGTATCGGAAGGGAAAAAACCTACAAAAAAGGAGGAAATCCCCTATTTATAAAAAAGAGGCATGACACATAGCCACGCCTCTTGTTCATAACACACCATTCAGTCTTTACTTCACCGTTTTGCGTTTGTAATCCTCATCAAAGAGCAACTCGCTCAGTTTTGCCTGCGAGGCACGCGGAACAGCTACACGCCCCGACTTCACGAACTGCAGCATGCACTCCTGAGCCACGAACTCATTGTAGAATTCAACGATTGTATCGGTCTGTCCTGTCATCTCAACCACTATGTAATCGGCATTCACCTCAATTACACGCGCATTGCTGTGGCGTATCATTCTTGAGATTTCATTGTTCTCAAGCACCTTCGGAGTCGACAGCTTGTAGAGTGCAACCTCCTGGAAGAAGATTTCATTGTCGGTGTAATAGTCGGCTTTGAGCACATCGACCTTCTTGGCAATACGCTTTGTAACCTTATGTACCGAATCCTCTTCACCCCACAACGATATTGTATAACGGTGCACACCGTCGACCGATGACGACGAGGCAGTTATTGTATCTATGTTCATCATTCTGCGGGTAAACTCCGCTGTTACCTGGTTAAGCATACCCGCGATATTCTCAGTATATATGATAATGGTATATAATTTCTTTTCCATACACTCTTTCTTCACTATTCAAAAATCATCTCATTCACCGACGCACCCGGAGGTGTCATGGGCATTACATTAGCCTCCTCCTTCACTGCAACATGCAAAAGGAAAGCGCCCGGCGTCTCAACCATCTCCCTTATTGCGTCATCGAGTTCCTCGCGCGCGGTAACCAGACGCGACGCAATGCCATATCCCTTTGCTATGAGCGAATAGTCCGGGTTCATCATTGGCGTCCACGAATAACGGTGGTTGAAGAAGAGTTCCTGCCACTGACGCACATTGCCCAGGTAGTTGTTGTTCAACAATATAATCTTCACGGCAAGTCCCTGTTCCATGATTGTACCCAACTCCTGGATATTCATTTGCAGACCACCGTCACCGGCGAAGATACATACCGTACGCTCCGGCATTGCAATCTTGGCACCTATTGCGGCAGGAAGTCCATAACCCATTGTTCCGAGACCGCCCGATGTTAGAATGCTATGAGGTTTTGTAAACTTGAAGTAACGTGCCGACATCATCTGGTTCTGCCCGACATCGGTTACAAGTATGGCACTGTTTCCGGTAGCCTCGCTGACCTTACGTGCGACCTCACCCATAAGCAATGGACCTTCACCGGGATTGAGTGCCTTCTCTGTAACCTTCTCGTGCTCTATGGCATTGAGCCTGCGGAAACTCTCAATCCACTCCTTGTGCGAAGCCTTGCCTACCAGTGCCGTGAGCATTGGAAGCACCTCCTTGCAATCGCCCACAATGGGTACGTCCACTGTCACATTCTTGTTTATCTCGGCATGGTCAATATCAATGTGTATAACCTTTGCCTGCTTGGCATATGTCCTTACATTTCCCGTTACACGGTCGCTGAATCGCATTCCTACGGCAATGAGCAGGTCGCACTCGTTGGTGTTCACGTTGGGCCCATAGTTGCCATGCATTCCCAGCATTCCCACACACAGCGGATGGTCTGTAGGCATTGCCGAAAGTCCCATAAGCGTACGGGCCACAGGAATATCGGCCTTCTCGGCAAACTCAATGAGTTCCTTATGCGCCTCACCGAGTTCAACACCCTGCCCCACAAGCATGAATGGGCGCTCTGCGCTGTTTATGAGTGCCGCAGCCTCCTCCACTGCACTCTTTGAAGGCGCAGGATAAGGTATATAACTGCGTACACTGTCCACGGTCACCGGTTCAAAATCGGTAAGAGCAGTCTGCGCGTCCTTGGTAAAGTCAAGCACCACAGGACCGGGACGACCGGTACCCGCAATATAAAAGGCACGTGCCACGGCCCAAGCCACATCCTCGGCACGGCGTATCTGATAACTCCATTTTGTTATAGGCTGCGTTATGCCCACGAAGTCAATCTCCTGAAAAGCGTCTGTACCCAGCACTGCCGAAGCCACCTGCCCTGCAATTACGACTACCGGAGTACTGTCGAGCATTGCGTCGCTTATTCCTGTAAGCGTATTTGTTGCTCCCGGACCGCTTGTCACTATACACAGACCCACTTTGCCCGAACTGCGTGCATAACCCTGCGCGGCATGCACGGCACCCTGTTCGTGACGTACAAGTACACTGCGGAACACCTTGCTGTAGTCATACATCGCGTCAAAGACAGGCATGATTGAACCGCCCGGATAACCGAAAACGGTATCTACACCTTCATTTACAAGAGAACGCATGAGCGCCTCACAACCAGTTATTCTATCTTTCCCCATTGTTTAGTCAATTATTCTTATTCCGCCCTTGTCGGCCGAACTTACCATGTTGGCATAAGCCTTGAGACTTTTTGAAACGACCCTGTCACGTGTCAGCGGGAACATCTCGCGTGCAGCAAGTCCCTCATCACTGAGTCTTACATTTATTGAACGGGCAGGAATGTCTATGTCTATTATATCACCGTCGCGCAATTTGCCGATGTTGCCGCCTGCAGCAGCCTCGGGAGATATATGCCCTATACTCAACCCCGATGTACCTCCGCTGAAGCGCCCGTCGGTAATGAGGGCGCACTCTTTACCCAAATGACGCGATTTTATATACGATGTAGGATAGAGCATTTCCTGCATTCCCGGACCGCCCTTGGGACCTTCGTATATGATTACCACAACATCGCCGGCCTGTACGTCTCCACCAAGTATTCCCTCGACAGCCGCCTCTTGCGAATCGAACACCTTGGCCTTTCCGCTGAAACGCCATATACTCTCATCTACACCGGCAGTCTTCACCACACACCCGTCATGAGCAATGTTGCCGAAGAGTATTGCAAGGCCGCCGTCCTTGGTGTAAGCATTTTCAAGAGAGCGTATGCAACCGTTCTCCCTGTCGGTATCAAGGGATTCATATACTGAATCCTGCGCACCCATGCGGTTGCAGAAAACATTTGCCGGTGCTGTGCTGTATATTCTCTTGGCCTCGTCGGCAACCGTTTCTCCGGTTATGTTATACTTGGCAATATCCTCTCCAAGTGTGGCACCGTTCACACGCAGCGCCGATGTCTCGAGAAGACCGCCCTTTGCAAGTTCCCCCATTATACCAAGGATTCCACCCGCCCGGCCGCAATCCTGCACTGCATACTTCTGCCCGTTCGGTGCAAGTTTGCACAGACAGGGAACCCTGCGGCTCAGTTTGTCGATATCCTCCATTCTGAACTCGACACCGGCCTCCTGAGCAACTGCAAGCAGGTGAAGGATTGTATTTGTTGAACCGCCCATTGCAATATCAAGAGTCATAGCATTGAGGAATGCCTCACGGGTAGCAATGCTGCGCGGCAAAACGCTCGCGTCACCCTCGCCATAATATTTCATTGCATTTGTGACTATCTGCCTCGCAGCGTCCTTGAGCAACTGCACGCGGTTCACATGCGTAGCAAGTATTGTTCCGTTGCCCGGCAAGGAGAGACCAATGGCCTCTGTAAGAGAATTCATTGAATTTGCCGTGAACATACCCGAGCAACAACCGCAACCGGGACATGAACGTTTCTCTATTTCGGCAAGTTCTTCGTCACTTACAGTCTCGTCGGCAGCCTTCACCATTGCAATCACAAGGTCAAGGTTCTCGTTCCTCCATGTACCCTTCTCCATTGGACCGCCCGAAACGAATACCGTGGGGATGTTCAATCTCATGGCAGCCATGAGCATACCAGGAGTAATCTTATCGCAGTTCGAAATGCACACTAAGGCATCGACCTTGTGTGCGTTGCACATATACTCTACACTGTCGGCGATTATATCACGCGAAGGCAAAGAATAGAGCATGCCGTCGTGTCCCATTGCAATACCATCGTCTATGGCAATGGTATTGAATTCGGCCGCATAACAGCCAAGACGTTCAATCTCGGCCTTCACTATCTGGCCGGCCTCGTGCAGATGGGTATGCCCCGGCACAAGTTGGGTAAAGGAATTCGCGATTGCGATGATTGGTTTGCCGAACATCTCACGTTTCATTCCATTGGCAATCCACAGTGCTCTGGCACCGGCCATACGGCGTCCTTCGGTACACTGGGCACTTCTCAATTTTATCTTCATAAAAGTCATATTTAACAAAAAACACCCTTTGGCGGGTGACTGACAAGGACATGCATGTTGCCTGAAAGGGCATGCAGGAAAGGATTCCGTTTCCGCTGGCAAAATTAATCTCTTTTTTCGTTATGTACAAACAAATTGCAATAAAACAACAAAATATATTTGCACACAACAGAATAATCAGGAAAGGCGCGGGAACTACATTGTTCCCCTCTCTTTGAGAAGGACATATATAATCACGGGAGCACCCACCAGCGGAGTTACAGCGCCAAGCGGCATAAGACCGCTCTCACCGGGCAACTGACATATAATATTGCATAGCAAAGCGACCGAAGCACCGGCAATCATTGTAGCAGGCAACAGCAAATTATGGTTGCTGCTCTTGAGCGACAGTCTTGCCAAATGCGGGACAGCCAGCCCTATGAATGTCACCGGACCGCAAAAAGCCGTGACAACGGCAATCATCAGCCCCGAGAGTGCAAGCAACACCACACGCGCTTTCATAACCCCTATTCCAAGATTCATGGCATAGTCGTCACCGAGCAGCAGAGCATTGAGCGGTTTACTCTGCAATACGGTTATTGCCAAGAGGAGCAATAAGGGAATAACGAACATAGGAAGTCTTTCAAGTGACACACCGCTGAAACTTCCCATACCCCAAATCATGTATGAATGCACCCCCTCAGCGGTAGCAAAATAGTTGAGGATGGAAATGACGGACGAAACCAGAAAACTGACGGCAACGCCTGCTATCAACAGGTAGAGTCTGTTCTTGAGCATTGAAGAGAGAAGCAACACAAGCGATATCACCATGAATGCACCGATGAAAGCACCTGCAAGAGTCGCAAAGTATCCATACAGTCCCATACCCCCCGCATACACTGTGCCTTGGGCGAGCAGCATGACCACAGCCACCCCGAGCCCTGCACCACTGTTTATTCCAAGAACCTCGGGACCGGCGAGAGGATTGTTGAAAAGCGTCTGCAGCATGAGACCGGCAACAGAAACAGCAGCACCGGCAAGAAGAGCCGTGACGGCTTGCGGCAAACGTGTGCCCACGATAATGAGACGCCACACATCATTGCACTCTTTACCGGCAAGGACTCCAAGTACATCGGCGGCAGGGATATCGACCGAACCATAGAAAATATTCGCTGCAAACAGCAACGACAGCAACAGAGTGCCGCCGATGAAAACAAGGTTCTTTTTATCAATGCATTTTCTCATAGTACTTCAGTCTGTAGTCAGTAAACAGTTGCGGATGAAAAAGTGCCACAAGTTCCTTGAGCACTTTTTCAGGGTGGAAAGAGCCATCCTCGAAAATCCTCTTGCAATACGTATTACACACATATATGTTTCTCTCCTTGAATGGACGGAAATGTGAATATCCGCCAAAATCGGCGAGCATGGACGAATAGGTCCGGTCAACGGGCGAATTATACTTCATGAGCCATAAATCGGCGTCGGCAGCCTTGTCGAGCACAACCTCAAACGACAGCGGAACGGAACCGGTACCTTGTATGTAGGAAAAAATATAATCAGCCCCGGCGTCGGAATACATACGCCCCATTGTACTACCGCCCGCCGGCACATACCATGCCGAACTGCCTTTAAGTTCACACATTACTCTGGGACGTACGGGAACCATTGCCGCAACATGACGCAAAGCCTCATATTCGCTGCACACAGCATTGAACAAGGAATCGCCTTGCTCCGCTTTTCCCACAAGACGGGCATAGAAACGAACCCACTCGGCGCAACCGAGCGGCGAGTTTTCCATATAGTCGGCACACTCAATCATCGGTGCCGCAACTCTTTCTATTTTACCATAGCCTCCATTCTCGAAGGGCAAAACAAAAACAGCCTCGGGCGAAACCTCCGCCACGCGTTCCAGGTCCACATCCAAAGAACTGCCGCAATCCACGACTTCACCCTTCTCGATGGCAGAGAGTGTTGAAGCAGAATAGATATATCGGGCGTCACACACTGCCTTTATGCACTCATGCGCACCAAGTTCCTCGAAAAGGGCGACATGTACGCCCGAGAAGAACAGGCCCCTCTCTACCGGAGTACGGATTACAACTCCTGCAGGAAGAGAAGATGGGAGTGCACTCTCTTTTGGAACAAGCAGATAGCGTTGCAAATTTCCGGTTCCCCAGGGATTGGCGACATCGACAACGGTATA
Organism: Bacteroidaceae bacterium; assembly: GCA_017408685.1. Classification (GTDB taxonomy): domain Bacteria; phylum Bacteroidota; class Bacteroidia; order Bacteroidales; family Bacteroidaceae; genus HGM04593. Next base: position 41,903 of record JAFQUE010000055.1, read on the forward strand.
TCCGTCACATTCTACAAGCGACAACAACGATGAGTGCCGCATGTGCAACCTGCGGCCCTGAACCTCATTCCCTTGAGTAGTGCCCGAGAAATATATGACCGTTGCAAGAAGAATAATCCCAATGACAGCCAAAAGGAAAAATATCATCGACAATATACGCGAGTTCCTCATTTCTTAATGCAGTCATTTACTATATCCAACTGCTGACGTATGCTCTCGGAGTGCACGACTTCAAAGATATCCTTCATGGCCTCGGCGTCAAGCCTGGCAAGACGGCAATACTCTTCGCAACGCTGCATTACCTCATTATACCTGGCGGCCTGAAAAACAGCCACACCCCTTTCACGCTTCACCTCGCCTATTTCACGCGACACTTCCATGCGCTTGGCAATCAGGGCCATAAGCGCGTCATCAATCTCATCTATCTGCATGCGGTACGAAGAAAGTTTACTGTCGCCGCATGCGGCGGAGCGACGTACCATGCGGTCAAGCATGAGGAAAAGTTCGTCGGGGGTCACCTGCTGACGCGCGTCGCTGAGCGCGCATACAGGGTTACAATGAGTCTCAATCATTAGACCGTCAAAGTTCAGGTCCATAGCCTGTTGCGACAACGACATTACCAGTTCACGCTTGCCGGCAATGTGACTCGGGTCGCATATTATAGGCAAATCCGGCAGACGACGACGCAACTCAATAGGCAACTGCCACTGTGGGGCATTGCGGAAACACTTCTCGCCATATGATGAGAACCCCCGGTGAATGGCACCCAAGCGTGAAACGCCGGCATTGTTCAAACGTTCGAAAGCCCCTATCCACAACTCAAGGTCAGGGTTTACCGGGTTCTTGACCAATACAGGAACGTCACATCCTCTCAAAGCGTCGGCAATCTCTTGCACGGCAAACGGGTTCACAGTCGTACGCGCCCCAACCCACAGCACATCTATCCCTGCCGACAATGCAAGTTCTACATGCTCGGCATTGGCAACCTCCGTGGCCACAGGCAAACGGTACTCGCGCTTTACACGTTGCAACCACGGCAACGCCTCTTTTCCCACACCCTCGAAACAACCGGGACGGGTACGGGGTTTCCATAGTCCGGCCCTGAAGAGCGTGACCCTTCCGGCAAGAGCCGAGGCCACAGCCATGACCTGCTCTTCACTCTCCGCACTGCATGGTCCGGCAACAACCAACGGAGTGCCGGCCTTTTCAAATATCTCTATTTTGTCAATTGTCATCGTAACTCAAATTTTGAATAAACTGCGGGCATTGGCAGTAGTTAGTGCAGCCACCTGTTCAACAGAGATGGAATATATGTCGGACATTTTTTGGGCAATAAACGGAATGAATGAACTCTCATTACGCTTGCCCCGTTTTGGCACCGGGGCCAGATATGGAGAGTCTGTTTCAAGTAGAAGCCTCTCCATGGGTACATATGCAAGCACCTCGGGTAATGTGGAATTCTTGTATGTAACCACACCTCCTATACCAAGGTAGAAACCTTCGAACGACAGAAGTTTCCGTGCCTCGGACTCACTCCCCGAAAAGCAGTGGAAAACTCCTCTGAGGTTCTTTTGGCGAAAGGAGTCCATGACCGAATAGAGTTCATCGAATGCACTGCGCGAATGTATCACAAGCGGAAGGTCCATTTCGGCGGCCCACTCTATCTGACGTGAGAACACCTCAATCTGTTCCTTCTTGCGCGTATCGTCCCAATAGAAATCCAGCCCCACCTCACCTATAGCAATATAGTCATTTCTGTCTTTAAGCCTGCTGTATAAGATGTCGAGAACATTGAGATAATCATCACCCAGTTCTGTCGGGTGCAGCCCAATCATTGCGCGGCAAACATCGGGGAACTCCTTGCACATGGAATCCATACGTTCCAATGAGGAAAGGTTTATACATGGCATGCACAGAGTGCCCACCCCCGCCTCAACAGCCCGTTGCACGACCGCCGCACGGTCATCGGCAAATTCAGGTTCGAAAATATGTGTATGTGTGTCTATAAATTCAATCATTATCCTCTTTTTTCCTTTTCCTGTCTGGACGGTCATAATATATGACCCCGTACCTTGCACAATGCTTGAACCTTGCTTCTCCCTGGAATGACGAGAAAGCTTTTTCAATCTCGCTCCATGCCTCAAAAATTATTTCATCGGCCTCAAAGCGCATGTCCGCAATGTTCTGCAACGCCTCGGAAGTGCGTTGCTGCAATGCCTGTTGACGCAGATACATCTCCTTGAACATATCGAAGACTACCGAAACACGCCCCATTGTAGGATTATATACAGGCACACCGCCTTCACTCTGACGGCGCTGTTCGCCCGCCATAATTTTCTCGCCCCATTCAAGTACCGAAGCCTCGGAGAAAAGATTGGGAACGGTATCTTCGTTCTCTGGTAAACCGTAATATGGTCGTTTGCTGCGTGCAATCTCTCCACGCATAATACACATGCTCAGCACCTGTATAAAATGAGAGACATACATCCTTGCCTTCTTCAACGCTGCTTCATAACCGGCATTCCCGCGTTTTGAAGCCTGTTCCTGCACACACCTCTTGTACAAATCCACTTCGACCGAGAACCTCTGCAAAAAGTCCTTTGCACGATGATAAGTGTTGTGCGACAACACATTGGTGAAGACTCCATTCTCCACACTGTTCTCTACAGCGCTCCTCAAAGCCCTGATACGTGCCTGGTCGGTTTTTGGCAGTCGTCTGTATGGCATTGCTTAAACGTTACGGTTCAACAGCGAACAGGCAAGTTCCTTGAGGAACTGTTTCTTTTCCTGAGCAACAGCAACTCTCGCCATATACCTGTCACACTCCTCAAAGAGTGCCTGTATACGTTGCTGACAAATCTCCTTTACACCGAGTTCATCATATATCCTTGTAAAGCAGGCAATCTTCTCTTCGGCATTGAACTCGCTCTTTGCCATCCACTCCTTCATTTCACGCAACTGTTCGGGCGACGCGAGGTTCATGGCCGTAATCAGCAGAAACGTCTTCTTGTTGCAGCATATATCGCCACCAATCTTCTTGCCGAAAAGAGCCTCATCGGCATATACGTCAAGAAGGTCATCCTGCAACTGGAAGGCAATACCCATCTTCTCGCCATAGGCATAAAGATTCTCCTGGTCCTCTTCGGACGCACCGGCAAGATAAGCACCCAGTTTAAGCGATGTCGCAAGCAGTACCGATGTCTTGAGGCGTATCATCTCGATATACTCCTCCTCTTTAACATCCTCACGTGTCTCAAACTCTATATCATACTGCTGTCCTTCGCATATCTCCTTTGCCATTTCACCGAAAGCGGCCAACATGGCAGGCAGTTTGCCGGCCGGCACGTGAGACATGAACTCATAGGCAAGCAGCAACATGCTGTCACCCGAGAGTATTGCCATCGTGTCGTTCCATTTGGCACGCACGGTAGGCATTCCGCGACGCAGGTCGGCATTGTCCATGACGTCGTCATGTATTAGAGTATGGTTATGATATGTTTCAAGGGCAACGGCCGGATAGAACGCCTCCTCGATATTCTCCTTATACATATTGTATGCCATAAGGAAGAGTACCGGACGGACACGCTTGCCGCCTTGCGAAATGGTATACCTGATGGGTTCGTACAACTTATATGGTTCTCTCTCGAATTTGAGGTTGTCAATGAAAGCATTCAGTTGCTCCCTCATTTCGTTCCAACTGTACATGTCAAGATTATATTTTGTTTGGTGTCGGTCGTAAAACAATATTATAAAAAGAAAAAGAGACTGCAACCGCAGTCCCTTTTTTATTATCATGTGAATGTTACTGCAAGCGGAACATTACCGGAAGAGTAAACCAGCAGCGTACTGCCTTACCGGCCTGCATACCCGGAGACCATTTAGGCATCTGACCTACAACGCGTTCAGCCTCCTTGTCAAGATACATGTCACCGGAACTCTTGAGAACCTGGATGTTCTGTATTGAACCGTCAGAGTTAACGACAAAGCGGAGGATTGTTCTACCCTGCGAGTTGTTGTCACGTGAAATACGTGGATACTGGATATTGTCGCTCAACCACTTGTACATAGCCTGCATACCGCCGGGGAACTCTGCAGGTTGCTCCACAACCTGGAAAATCTGCTCCTCTTCAACAACCTCATCGACAACAACAACAGCATTCTCGTCAACCTCGACTACATCAACGAAGACATCCTCAGAGTTCATAATCTCAGTCTCCTGTTGGTCAACCTCGTCCTTGATGATTTCAATGACCTCGGTAGGTTTCTGTGCTGCTGGAGGCGGAGGTGTGATGTTCTTCACCTGAATCTGGATTTCCTTCAATACCTCAGGTTCCTCAATTGGAGGCGGAGGAGTTGTAGCAACGATTCTCTCTTCCTTGTCCTCAAAAGTTGTCCACTCGAATGCGACAAACAGAACAGCAAAAACCATTACGAAACCTATCAAGATCCATAAAGACTTATCCTGTTCCAAGTTTACCTTAGCACTCTTCTTTACCTCGATGTGCTCGCTTCCCTTAAACTGATTAATTTTTTCTGTACTCATATGATGATATGTATTTATTTTCTAATGGGCAAAAATAAACAATATTTTTCAATACGCACGATTAAAACAATCTTTTTTTTATTTTATAAAGATTTTATTTCCCATTTACCGAATAAATCGCTTTTTTCACCGTTATTTCATTACATAAAACTGCAGGCGCGATATTATATGAAATAAGAAAAAAAGAATTATCTTCGCACCGCCATCAACAAGAAAAAAACACCGATAGTGAAAAACAGAATAATTGCATACATACTCTTGCTGCTCCCCATCATTGCTGCTGCACAAGATGGCAAGAACGCATTTACAATACTGCGTATCCCCTACTCTTCGCGCACTGCGGCACTCGGCGGCGAGAACATAAGCGTGGCTGAGGATGACATCACATTGGCAATACACAACCCAGCATTGCTTGCCAATGTTGCAGACAAGACAATAAACCTTACATTCATGACATACATGAGCGACAGCAAGGTTGCGGGTGCCATGTTCAACAAGACCTTCGGGGCACGCTCTACCGGAGCCGTGGGGGTAAGGTACATCGATTACGGAAAATTTGAAGGATACACCGAAGACAACATCTACACAGGGACATTCAGTGCAAAGGACATAGAACTGTCATTGATGTACAGTTACCTGCTTGGAGAAAGATGGAGCGGTGGCGTTACCGGCAAATTCATCTACTCCAAATACGAAAGCATGAGCGCCATCACATTAGGGGTTGACCTTGGAGTGAACTACTACAACCAGGAAAGTGACTTCTCCATGTCATTCGCACTGAAGAACCTCGGCGGGCAGGTCATGGCTTTCGAGGAGAAACACGAGACAATGCCTTTTGATATACAGGCCGGCTTTACCAAGCGCCTGGCACATGCCCCCATACTCATATCGGCAACACTCACCGACCTGCACCGCTGGAACAAGGAACAGTTCTACAACGCCGACGGCAGCAAAGACAATTTCGGGGAACTGCTTCTGAAGCATATAGTCTTTGGAGCAGATTTCCTTATAGGCAAGAGCGTGAACGTATCACTTGGCTACAACTACCGCATAAGCAAGGAACTCTCAACAGGAGGAAACAGGCTTGACGGAATAACCGCCGGCGCAGGACTGCATATTAATAAGGTAAAATTCGGCGTATCATACAGCGAACTGCATGTCTCATCATTCTCATTGCTTTTCAATCTCTCTTATTCCTTGTAGAGATTAAGAAGTTATTTAAATTTCTAATAATTGATATAAAAAATGGAGGGTCACATCAAAATAACTCTCCTTTTTTGTTCCTTCATATGCAATATCTTTGTAACTTTACAAAGGATTAACATCAAAAGGCAAACTACGATGAAAAAAATAATAATAGCCATTGACGGGTTCTCTTCATGCGGAAAAAGCACCATGGCAAAAGCGCTGGCACGCAACATCGGTTACCTCTATTTCGACAGCGGCGCCATGTACCGCGCAGTAGCCCTCTACTGCATGCAAAATGGGCTTATTGACGGTGACAGCATTGACACTGACGCCTTGCGCGCACGCTTGAAAGACATCCACATCGCATTCAAGGCCGACCCCGAGACAAGGAACTCAATCACATACCTCAACGGCACCAATGTAGAACATGAAATACGTTCGCTTGAGGTTTCAAGATATGTAAGCCCGGTTGCTGCGCTCGACTTCGTACGCGAAGAAATGGTCGAACAGCAACGGGAACTCGGCAAAGAAAAAGGCATTGTAATGGACGGTCGCGACATAGGCACCACAGTATTCCCCGAAGCCGAGATGAAAGTTTTCGTCACCGCCTCGGCCGAAGTGCGTGCACAGCGCCGCTATGATGAACTGACCGCACGTGGAGACGCGCCCGACTACAAGGAGATACTGGAGAACGTACAGTTGCGCGACCACATTGACCAAACCAGGGAAACCAGCCCCTTAAAGAAGGCCGATGACGCTCTGCTACTTGACAACAGCAACCTCACACGTGAGCAGCAGATGGATTGGCTCATTGAAACATACAACAAAATTGTTTCGGAATGTTGAATATTGACATCGACGACAATTCAGGGTTCTGTTTCGGAGTCACCACTGCAATCAGAAAGGCCGAAGAAGAACTGAAGAAGGGCAACAGGTTATATTGCCTCGGGGACATTGTGCACAACAGCATAGAATGCGAGAGGTTGAAAAGACTGGGGTTGACCACTATCGACCATGCACAATACAGGGAACTGCACAATACGAAAGTACTGCTCAGAGCCCACGGGGAGCCTCCCACGACTTATGCCATTGCAAAGGAGAACAACCTTGAACTCATTGACGCCACATGTCCGGTGGTGCTGAAACTGCAGCAGAGGATAAAGAAAAAATGGGAGGAGACCGAAGGGCACAACCGCCAGATAGTCATATACGGGCAGGCCGGACACGCCGAAGTTCTTGGTCTTGTAGGGCAAACTGACGGCGAAGCCATAGTAATAGAGAGTGTTGAGCAAATTGAGAATATCGACCCGCAGAAGGACACATACATCTATTCGCAGACAACCAAATCAAAGGAGGGATACTCGCATGTTGTGGCAGCAATAAAGGAGTATGTCAGCAAGGAGAGAATATGCGAATCATTCAACAGCGTATGCGGCCAGGTAGCGAACAGAATGAACGATATCGGAAACTTCGCAAAGGCACACCAACTGGTATTCTTCGTATGCGGCAAAAAAAGTTCAAACGGCAAGATTCTCTACAACGAGTGCCGCAGCAAGAACCCTAACGTACACCAGATTGAGAGCCCTGACGAACTTGACTTCTCGCTCACGCAGGGTGTAGAGAGCATTGGCATATGCGGCGCCACATCCACCCCCAAATGGCTCATGGAAAACTGCAAGGAAGCAATTATAAACAACCATAATAACAAGAAAAATGAAGAATAAGATTCGTTGCGTGGGCATACTCACATCAGGCGGAGACGCCCCTGGCATGAATGCAGCCATTCGTGCCGTAACACGTGCCTGTATTTATCACGGTATAACAGTAAAGGCCATTTACCGAGGATTCAAAGGTCTCATAACCGGTGAGATTGTCGAGTTCAAGACAGAGAACGTGAGCAACATCATCCAGCGAGGCGGCACCATACTCAAGACAAGCCGTTGCGACGAGTTCAAGACCGAAGAAGGACGTGCGAAGGCGTATGAGACATTGCAGCAGGAAGGTATCGACGCTCTTGTAGTGATTGGCGGCGATGGTTCCATCACAGGTGCATACAACCTCGCCCGCGAATATGACATTCCGTGCATTGCCCTTCCCGGAACCATCGACAATGACCTTTATGGAACAGACACCACCATTGGTTATGACACAGCACTAAATACAATAATGGAGTGCGTCGACAAAATCAGAGACACCGCTTCGTCCCACGAGCGTCTTTTCATAGTGGAGGTAATGGGTCGCGACGCAGGTTTCCTGGCACTCAACGGAACCATCGCTACAGGTGCCGAAGCGTGCGTGCTGCCGGAAATCGACCCCGAATTCGAGCGCATTAACCAATTCATTGCCAACGGCCTGCGCCGTACAAAGAGCAGCAGTATCGTACTGTTTGCCGAAGGTCGCGAAAAGGACTACAACATAATGGAGGTTGCCGAAGGCATGCGCCAGAAGTTCCCGGAACTCGACGTGCGTGTATCTATCCTCGGATATCTTCAGCGTGGCGGCAGCCCAACGGCCAATGACCGTATTCTGGCAAGCCGCCTTGGTGTAGCAGCCATTGACGCCCTGCTCGAAGGACAGCGCAACGTGATGATAGGACTTAGGAACAATGAGATTGTCTACATCCCGTTCACAAAGGCAATCAAGGATGACAAGCCCATTGACAAGGAGACAGTACGCGCACAGGAGATTCTTGCGTCGTAAGGGCAATCCCATTCATATACAAATAGCAGGCGGTAATTACCGCCTGCTATTTGTATATGACCACATCCATATTGACATCGTGCGGTTCAACAGGTAACGCTTCAACAATTTGCTCGGCATAACATATACCTATTTTGAGACCTCGGAACCCAGCCTGGGAGAGATATCTGTCATAAAACCCTTTCCCGCGCCCCATACGCGTACCTTCTTTCGTGAACACAACACCGGGGACAAGCACGACATCAATCTCATGCGGCATTACCGGCTCACCATTCGCAGGTTCCAGAACACCCAAAGCACCACGCACCATCACGGTCGGGTCATAGCAATAGAATTCCATTGTATCACCCTGGACTCTCGGCAGCACAACAGTCATGAACATCGAAAGTTCCTCGACCAAGGACCATATCTGCGGTTCACTTGCAAGAGGAGCGAAGAGCGCCACCACCCTGGCACCGGAAACCGCCAGATGATTCTTGACCACAGTTGACATCAAACGGGAACGTGCGACCTTCTCATCCATGCTTAAGGTTGCCAACCTTGAACGCACCTCTTTGCGAAGAGCAGATTTACACTCAACCATTCCTCTTTTTTATCTCGTTATAATATTCAAGCAGCTTTGCGGCTGCAGCAAATGAAGTTATCTTGCCCGAGAGCAGCAGTTGTTCATAATAGGAAAGCATTGCGGCAACACCTTCGGCATTCCTGAAGCCCATTCTCAACTGTTCGTCTATGGTTTCATACATCCAGTAACGAGACTGACCGTGACGGCGTTCCTCAAATGCACCATTCTTTTTAACGCAATCGATATAACCGAAAACCATATCCCAAACCTCCTTTATTCCCATATTATAGAAACCGGAATATGTAAGGACCTGTGGGCGAATACCGCTTGCAGGCATGGGGAAAAGGTGAAGTGCATTGCGCAGATGTACAGCCATGCGCCTTGCTTCCTCCACGTTGTCGCCATCGGCCTTGTTTATCACAACGCCGTCGGCCATCTCCATTATGCCACGCTTTATTCCCTGCAATTCGTCACCTGCGCCTGTAATCTGTATAAGCAGGAAGAAATCGACCATAGAATATACTGCGGTCTCACTCTGCCCCACACCCACTGTCTCCACAAAAACCTTGTCATATCCCGCGGCCTCGCAAAGCACTATGGTTTCCCTGGTCTTGCGTGCCACACCACCCAACGAACCCGCCGAAGCGCTGGGGCGTATGAATGCATTGGGGTGCAGCGAAAGCCGCTCCATCCTTGTCTTGTCACCAAGTATACTGCCTTTACTCCTCTCGCTGCTCGGGTCCACGGCAAGCACGGCAAGTTTGCCGCCACAGCGCTCGAGCACATGCATTCCGAAAGCGTCAATAGATGTACTCTTGCCAGCCCCCGGGACGCCCGTGATACCCACACGGACCGAATTGCCGGAGTGTGGCAGACAACGTTCCACAACCTCCTGCGCTATTGCCTGATGTTCGGGCAACATACTTTCCACCAGAGTGACAGCACGGCTGAGCACTGTGACATCGCCACGCAATATACCCTCGACATAATCATTTACCGACAAGAGCGCGGCACGTTTACGCCTCACACCGGAGATATACGGGTTTATTGAGTCCACATGCCCCACACCATCGTTTACTTTGAGTCCTTTATAGAGTTTGTCATTTTCAGGATGTTTCATAACCGCATGCTATAACCATGCAACGAAAATAATAATTAATACCATCAAAAACAACAGGACCGCCGGTTTTTTGGCGGTCCTGCAGATATCTGTAAGTTATACTTCTTACCTGTTCATTGCAAAACTGTTGTTCAAAAGCATATGGGCCATATTGATTCCCTCTGCGTCAAGATTAACATCAACGACATCGTCGCCTACAAATATCTGAGCTGTGTTGTCACCGTTGAGTTTAACGAGTTTAGTAACCTGATTGTTGTATTCGGCACTCCAAATCTTCTGCTCTGCGTCAAACACAAAATTCATTGCAGTTGTACCGTCTGAAACATTATATCCATCCTCGGTGGTTGTAATCATCACATCCTCACCTGCACCATTCTTTACAATTTTTGTTTCGCCGGGTTCTGCAGCAAAATCATCACCCCAAAACTCTATTGTATTGAAAACGATTGCATCAATAAACAATGTAACAGAATATACAAGTATTATATTGAACGCGAGGAATACCAATTCATTCACAAATTTGTTGCCAAGATCTTCATTCCAATTTTTCAGTTTGTTTGTAAGTTGGAAAGAACCGATACATGAAGAGAAGAGGATTACTGCAGAAAGCAACAACGCCGAAAGTTTAAAATGTTTTTTCATAATAATTGTTTTTTTGGTTAATGAATACCTACAAGTTCATTATACGACTTGTGCAACTGCAAAATTATCATTTTTTTGGAAATGCAACAGGATATATCATTTTATTTTACAAAAAAGATGGAAAATTGCACAAAAAGGAAGTAAACGGTACTGTTGAGGTTCAAAAAGCAAGCAGGTGCCCAGTTTTGTGGACACCTGCTTTTAAGAATAAGAATATAATTCAAGTCTTCTTTTATGGGAATGAGTCTCGTCCGTTAAAGCACTCCGTTAACAACGAGAGACCTTACCAAAGAATAGAACTTCTCCACTGTCGGAATCTCTACACGCTCGGTCGGTGAATGAGGAGACATGAGTGTCGGGCCGAATGAAACCATATCCATACCCGGATAGTTGGTAGAAATTATTCCGCACTCAAGACCTGCATGGATTACGCGCACATCGGGTTCCTTGCCGAACATCTCATTGTATGCGCTTTTGAGAGCCGCAAGCAGAGGTGAATTCACATTCGGTTGCCAACCGCTGTATCCGCCGCTCAGTTCAACCTTCATGCCGGCCATTGCGAAACAGCTTGAAAGTTGCAGGGCCAGAAACTCTTTCATTGTATCGCATGAACTGCGGGCAAGGATATTGATTTCGGCCTTTCCGTCCTCAATGCGCACAATAGAGAGGTTGCTTGATGTCTCTACTGTATCGGGGATAGTGGGGATAAAACGCAGCACGCCATCGTGGCAAGCAAGAATTGCGTCGAGCAGATTATCCTGAATTTCCTCGGGAACAACATTCTCCGGCATGTCGCACTCGGTAACTGTCAGTGTTATACCCTCTTCTATTGTAGCATATTCGCTGTTGTAAAGAGCCTCGTACTTTGCCGCAATGGCTTTGAGTTCCTCAACGCCCTCGGCAGGAAGAGTAAGAACAACCTCGCAACTTGCAGGAATGGCATTGCGCATGTTTCCGCCATTCCAACTTGCAAGCACGACACCGCACTCATCCATGGCCTCGCGCATGAAACGCGCCATAAGTTTATTGGCATTGCCGCGGCCTGCATTGATTTCAAGACCGGAATGGCCACCGCGGAGACCTTTGAGTTGAACCTTGACGGCAACATCCTCGCAGTCACCCTCCTCCTCCATGAACTCCATTGAAGCAGTAATGTCAAGACCACCGGCACAACCGATATACAGAACACCCTCCTCCTCAGAATCGAGGTTAAGCAGAAGCGAGCCTTCCAGTTCGCCGCCTTTAAGACCGAACGCGCCATACATGCCGGTTTCCTCGTCTGCGGTGATAAGAGCCTCAAGAGGGCCGTGTTGCAGCGAAGCGTCCTCCATGATTGCCATGATTGCCGCAACACCCAGACCGTTGTCGGCTCCAAGCGTTGTATTGTCGGCATAAAGCCAATCACCCTTTACTACAGTGGTGATGGGATCATTCACAAAATCGTGCTTGCTGTCAGGAGTTTTCTGCGGCACCATATCCATATGAGCCTGCAGAATAATGCCTTTGCGGTTCTCAAGACCCGGAGTGGCCGGTTTGCGCATGATGATATTTCCTGCCTCATCCTGCCATGTCTTCACGTTGATACTCTTGCCGAAATCGAGCAGGAACTTCTGTATTTTCTCAAGATGACCCGATGGACGGGGAACCTGTGTAAGAGCCTCAAAATGCTTCCACACTTCACGAGGCTGCAAATCTTTAATTGTCAATGCCATAATCAAATTCTTTTTTTAATATATTGTCTTATCTGTAACATGAACAGAGCATATATGCCCAGCAACGCAACCAGAAGTGTCTGCGTGCAGTGTACTATCAAAGCAAAAACCGAGGCGTCGTTCGTGCTCACACCATAGAGCATCATAATGCTTATGACAGCAAAATGCCAGGGTCCTGCACCATTCGGCGTGGGAACTACAACCGCAATACTGCCCGCCACAAAAAGCAGCAGACCGGCAAAGAACGATAGTTGGCTACTGAACGGGAAACAGAAGAAACAAAGATAGAACTGCATGAAATAGCAGAACCATATTCCAACCGTCTCAATAACGAACAGCCACCAACGTTTCGTCTTCTTAAGGAACAACAGACCAACCGAGAAGTTTGATATGAAGACCTTTATTTTCTGCCAGAAAGCCATCTTGCGAATAAGGAAATAGAGCAGCACCAGAACTGCAGCAACAGAGAGCAGCACCACGGCCCAACCGCCTGCCGAAGCAAAGAATGAATTATTTCCGCTGCCAAACCCGGCGTCGGTCAGGAAACGGCAGAACACCGGCCATTGCAGACACACTGCTGTAACCGTGAGAAGAACAACCATAAGCGTGTCCAATGCACGCTCGGCAACCACTGTTCCCAACGACTGGGCAAAAGGCACCTTCTCGTACTGTTCAAGAACAACACAGCGCGACACCTCACCTACACGCGGAATCACAAGGTTTGCCGCATACGCAATGAAAATGGAATAGACACTTACACTTGCCGACGGATTGTAACCGAGCGGTTCAAGGGCAACCCTCCATCGCCACCCTCTTAAAACATGGCTCATTATACCGAAGAAGGTAGATAGCGCGAACCAATAGAGATTCATCTCCCGGAGCGGTTTCCACAGTTGTGCGAAATTAAAATCGGAATATATCATATAAAGTATAAGCGCTCCCAATACCATTGGCAGAACAATCTTTACACTTTTATTCAGAATCTTTTTCACAACTTACAGAGAGTTTTTAACGACTTTAAGGCGGTTTTTTAATTGTTTTGGTTACCTTTGCAATGTTACAACGGGAGCAGAATACCTTTTGGCTATTACATAAGTAGCAAAAAGAAACGCACGCAACCTGTGCAACTCTTTTTGCAAAGATATAAATATATTGGACATCGGTCCTCATTTTTATGATTATTTAATTAAGAAATTGTTTAAATTTATATTGTTGAGTTTTTTATAGAGACAAAAATAGTGCCAACGAGCGCAATGTAAGTTTACTTACAAATTGCAAAGCGAGTGCAGTCTATTTTCGCAAAAGTCAAGAATAAATAAAAAGGCATTTTTAAATATAAAAAACAACAAAATAGAGACTTTCGATATTAAGGAAAAAATTTATTAGAAATTTAAACAACTTCTAAAAATGCTTACCGGACATGAAAGCAGTTACAGCGAAGAAGAGATTAGGACAACACTTTCTTGTAGACTTGTCAATAGCAAAGGATATTGCCGACACCGTTGATGTATGCCCGACAATGCCGATACTTGAAGTCGGTCCGGGTATGGGAGTGCTCACGCAATACCTAATAGAAAAGGGGCGCCCACTGAAAGTTGTGGAGATTGACGAGGAATCGGTAACCTACCTATGCAAGAACCTCCCGCAGTTGCCCGAGGAGAACATCATTCCTGATGATTTCCTGAAAATGCACCTTGACCGTCTTTTCGACGGCGAGCAGTTCATGCTCATAGGCAATTACCCATATAACATCTCGAGTCAGATATTCTTCAAAATGCTCGACTACAAGGAATACATTCCCTATTGTAGCGGAATGATACAGAAAGAGGTGGGCGAACGCCTTGCGGCAAAACCAGGGACAAAGGCATACGGAATACTCAGCATATTAATACAGGTTTGGTACGATGTGGAATACCTTTTCACCGTCCACGAGAATGTATTCTCCCCGCCTCCGAAGGTAAAAAGTGCAGTTGTGCTCATGAAGCGCAATACCCGCACCGCACTCGAATGCGATGAGCAGATGTTCAAGAAGATTGTAAAAGGGACATTCAACCAACGCAGGAAGAAACTGAGAAACTCGATACAGCAGATTGTGGGCAAGGAATCGGAACTGCTGGGCGACCCGGTTCTTGACAAACGCCCCGAACAACTGTCATTGGAAGAATTCATTGAACTGACAAAGAAGGTTGAACTCGCATTAGCCAAATAGAGCGAACGGACATGACAAAGGAATTCATCAACTACATAAAGGAACTCATCGAGCAGAAGGATTCTGTGCTGTTGCAGGAGAAAATCTCAAGAATGCACCCTGCAGACATTGCCGAACTCTGCCTTGAACTCGACATTGACGAGGCACGTTTCCTCTACCGCCAACTCGATAACGAGAAGGCTGCCGACGCCCTCACAGAGATGGACGAGGACATGCGTAACGAACTCCTCGAGGAACTCCCATCCGAGGCCATTGCAAAGCGTTTCGTCAACTACATGGACACCGACGACGCCGTGGAGATTATCCGCGAAATGGACGAGGAGAAGCAGGAAGAGGTGCTCCTTCACATCAAGGACATAGAGCAGGCGGGCGACATCGTGGACCTCCTGCAATATGACGAGGACACCGCCGGTGGTCTCATGAGTACCGAAATGGTTGTAGTGAACGAGAACTGGAGTATGCCCGAGTGCTTGAAGGAAATGCGCCAGCAGGCCGAGGACCTTGACGACATATACTACGTTTACGTTGTCGACGACAATGAACGTCTTTGCGGACTCTTCCCGCTTACCAAGATGATTACAACCCCTTCGGTATCGAAAGTGAAGCACGTTATGAGCACCAAGGTTGTAAGCGTCGACGTAGACACCCCCATCGACGAGGTGACAATGCTCATAGAGAAATACAACCTTGTGGCAATTCCGGTCGTGGACAAGATAAACCGGCTTGTGGGCCAGATTACCGTCGACGACATCATGGACGAGGTACGTGAGCAGACCGAGCACGACCAGCAGTTGACCGCCGGTCTTACCCAGGACGTCGAGACCAGCGACAATGTATTCGTGCAGACAAGGGCGCGACTGCCATGGCTCATCATCGGCATGCTCGGAGGTATCGGTTCATCAATTCTGCTCGACTGCTTCACCAATACGCTGGGGTCACACCCCGAAATGGCGCTTTTCATTCCACTGCTTGCCGGAATGGGAGGAAACGTGGGTACCCAGTCTTCGGCAATAGCCGTACAGGGACTTGCCAACAACTCGCTCAATTCACAGCACATATTCAGGCACATAATGAAAGAGATGGTTGTTGCCATAATCAACGCAACCATACTCTCGCTCATGGTATACGTATATAACTTCGTCATTTACGGAGCACTCGACATTGTGACCCTGGCTGTTCCGTTGAGCCTTTTCGTGGTAGTGCTTTTTGCGTCTTCCTTCGGTACAATGATACCCATGGTGCTGGAACGCATGAACATAAACCCGGCAGTAGCGACAGGACCGTTCATACAGATTATCAATGACATAAGCGGAATGACTTTCTACATGATAATATCCATGGCCCTGAGCAAGATAATGGTATAAACACCACACACGACAATATATGAAGAAAATAGTAACGGCAGCACTGCTGCTTGTTTCATGCATATCATATGCACAGACTGCAGCCCTTGAGGCATGGGCAAGGAGAACCGAAGGCAAACTTTGCGAACAAAAGTTCGCAAAGAAAAAACTTGACAAGAAAGAAGCCGGACGGGCTGCAGAAATCATAGATTCACTATGGTTGCAGGAGACTGCAAGGGAACTCAAGGAAGAATGGAACCGTATGATAATATCAAGCGATTCGTTGAGCCTGCCATGCGCATGCCGCACATTCGGCATGTTTCCCCAAGATGGGCGCAGTCTCTTCATTTCATTGCACGGCGGAGGTGAATGCCCCAAAGAGGTCAATGACGAGCAATGGATGAACCAGATATATCTTTACGAACTCGGTGAAGGCGTATACGTGGCGCCTCGTGCACCATGGAACACATGGAACCTGTGGCACAGGGAAGGATTGGACAAACTTTTCGAGAAACTCATCAAGGCATGTGTTGTCTTCGAGGGAGTAAACCCCAACAAGGTATACCTGATGGGATATTCGGCCGGAGGCGACGGTGTGTGGCGCATGGCTCCCCGCATGGCCGACAGATGGGCGGCCGCAGCAATGATGGCCGGTCACCCGGGAAACACTTCACAAGTAAACCTCTTGAACCTTCCGTTCACAATTTGGATGGGCGAGAACGACAGCGCATATCATCGCAATCTGCTTGCCAAAGAGAAAGGCGAAATACTCGATTCATTAGCCGCTGCCAACCCGGGGAAATACATACACAGCACCAACATTCTGCAAGGCAAAGGACACTGGATGGACGGCGCCGACGCCGACGCAATCGATTGGATGTCACAATACCGCCGCAATCCCTATCCCCTAAGAATAATATGGAGACAGGAGGAGGTGCTGCGCGAACATTTCTATTGGCTCACGGCGCCAAAAGAGGAACTGGCTCACGGCAAGACCGTGGAAGCCCGTATTGAAGGAAACACGATAAACATCATGCAATGCGATTATTCACGGCTTAAGATATATCTCAATGACAGCATGGTCAACCTTGACAAAAAAGTAACAGTTCTTTACAAAGGAAAGAAAATCGCAAAGAAAAGACTGAAACGTACAATAGCCAACATATACAACAGTCTATGGCTGCATGGCGACCGCAGTTATGCCTTCCCATGCGTGATTGAAGTGGAATTGGATTGACCTGTTGCACACATAAAGTCCTGTTCCTTTTCATTTTTTCGTTTTTTTTCATTTTTATTAGGTTTTCGTATTGTTTTCTGCCCAAAAAGCCTTACATTCGCATGTTATAAAGGACAGATTTGAACAAACAGCGACAAATATGAAAACCAAAAAATTGATAATCAACGCTGTATGCCTTATAGCGCTTCTATTGTGCCCAATGCTGGCATTTGCACAGAACGGTACAGGCGTAAGAGGTGTCATAACCGACGAATTCGGTGACGCATTGCCGGCTGCCAGTGTGGCCGTTATGAACAACAAAAAGATTGCGAGAGGAACCAGCACAAACCTCTATGGCGAATTCAATGTAGAGGTAAACCTTGCAGGCGGCGACAGCGAGATTGTCTTCAGTTATATCGGGACAAAGACCGTAAGGATAAAACTAACAAAGGATGTCATCAGCAAACCTATCGAGGTTGTACTGAAAACCGACGACGCCATGCTTGCCGAGGTTACCATTGTGGAGGACGGTTACAACCGCCTGCCCCGTAAAGACATGGTAGGAGCGTTCACCACAGTAAAGGCCGACGATATAATGATGCCCGCATACCAAAGCATTGACCAGATGTTGCAGGGAAAGGTTGCCGGCATGTCGGTAGTGAACACATCGGCACGTGTAGGCGCTTCGCCAAAAATCACAATCCGCGGTACATCCACCATCCTTGGCAACAGCGACCCGCTTTGGGTTGTAGACGGCGTGATACAGGAGGACCCGCTTTCAATAGACATGAGTTCGGCAATCACATCAGACATGCGCGAACTCATAGGCAACCAGATATCATGGCTCAACCCGCAGGACATTGACAACATCACAGTACTCAAGGACGCGTCGGCAACGGCCATATATGGTTCAAAGGCCTCAAACGGCGTAATCGTAATCACTACCAAGAAAGGAACTCCCGGACGCATAAGCGTCAACTACAACACAAACGTTTCGGTACGTGAACGCCCCACATACGAAATGTATGACTTCATGAACTCATATGAGCGCATACAGTTCAGCAAGGAAGCATACAATGCAGGTGTACGATACATGACCGAACCGTTGCCACAGATATATACATACGAAGGTCTCATGGCAATGTTCAACAAGCGCATGATAAGCGAAGAGGATTTTGCAAAATACATGCAGCGCCTTGAGACAGTGAACACAGACTGGTTCGACCTCCTCACCCGCAATTCTGTGAGCCAGAGTCACAACCTGAGTGTTTCGGGCGGAACCGACAAGTACACCTACAACGCCTCACTCGGTTACCAGAACAACAAGGGTTATGAGATAGGCAACCAGAACGACCAGATAACAGTCCGTTTGAGCATAAACAGCAACATCAATGAAAAATTGAGCATTAACGCCCAACTCAACGGTAGCGTGCGTAATGCCGACGGTTATGGTGCAGGAGTAAACCCGTACACATATGCAATGAACACCAGCCGCGCAATTCCGGCTTTTGAGGAGAATGGTGAACGTGCATACTACTCAAATTATTACACATACCAGTACAACACCAATTTGGGAAGCAAGAACCAGTACTCATACAACATCTTCAACGAGATGGAGAACAGTTACTCCAAGAACGTAGGAACCAACTTCAACGCTTCGCTGAACGTTTCGTACAAGATTCTCAGTTGGCTCACATACCAGGGAACAGTCAGCATGGCCATAACCAACAACAAGAGCGAGAGTTATGCGGGCGAAAAGACTTCACGCATAGAGCAACTCTATCGTGGATACCCGTACGGGACAGAAAAAGCCGGTTCCGACAGATTCAATGCAGCACTCATGCCCTACGGCGGTGTACTCAACCAGGCAAACTCACAAGGTATATCATACAACACTTCCCATAGGCTGCAGTTCAGCAAGGAGTTCAGCCAGAACCACCGTCTTAACGCCATGCTGGGCATGGAGATTCGTTCCAGCGAGAGCGTGAGCGAAGGCAACACGGCATGGGGATTCGTTCCCGAGCGCGGTTCGATACTTGTATCCCCAACGCTTCCCGAGAACTTCAAGCCGCTCGGCGGCGACGTTTCTATAGGTTGGGGAGCATTGGCACAACTCTACAACGGAGCATGGAACAAGATGTCCACTACCACCAACTACATGTCGTTCTTCGCCACCGTAGCGTACGCGTTCATGAACCGTTATGTAATAAACGTTAACGTGCGTTCCGACGCTTCTAACCGTTTTGGACAGGATGTAAACAAGCAGTTCGACCCCACATGGTCATTCGGTGCATCATGGAAAGTAGCCCAAGAACCATTCATGATGGAACATGTACGTTGGCTCGACCAGTTTAACCTGCGTGCATCATATGGCATACAAGGTAACGTGGTAAACTCTCTAAGCCCGGAAATGATTGTACGCTACGAAGGGCTCCTACAAAGTTACAACGAATATTACCTCTCAATATCCAGCCTGCCCAACAAACAACTCAAGTGGGAGCGTACAAAGTCGCTCAATTTAGGCGCTGACATCGCCCTCTTCGGTATTACAATGAACTTCGAGTACTACCAACGCAAGTCAAATGCCATCATCAGGCAAGACATTGCACAGGAATACGGTATGTCCACAATGCCTTTGAACGGTGGTCTGATAAGCAACAGCGGTCTTGAACTGACTGTGAACTTCACACCTATACGCAACAACAACCTTGCATGGACCATAGGAATCAACGCCGGCAAGAACTGGAACAAGTCAGAGAGCGACGACCGAACAGCAAAGGCCGATGAACTCACGCACATCGACTATCTCAACGGCAGCAGCGACCGGCCACTCAAAAAGGGCTACCCCTTATCGGCATTCTGGTCATATAAGTTCACAGGCCTTGACGGCAAGAACGGTTATCCGACATTTGAGCATGCCACATACGACGAAGTTGAAGGTGACGGCAGTGTTGACCCAACCAGCTTCCTCGTATACACAGGACAGAGCGAACCTGATTTTTCAGGAGGTTTCAATACCCGCCTTCGTTGGGGTGATTTCAATATAGGTCTTGACTTTGCAGTAGCACTCGGTGCAAAAAAGCGTCTGCCTAACCCCTACTCCACTTTTGCTTATGGTAAAATGCCCGATATCTTCAGCAACCTGTCAAAAGAGTTGAATAACCGCTGGAAACAACCGGGAGACGAAGCACACACCAACATTCCGGCACTATACACATCTATTCGCGACCTTTATAATCTAAATCTTCCGAATGGACTTTATGACAACATTTACTCCATGTGGGCACAATCGGATGCAAGAGTAGTCGACGCTTCATTCCTGCGTTGTACACAACTCAGCATGTCGTACAGCGTACCGCGCAAATTGTGTCAAAAGATAGGTCTTGCCCGCATACAGTTCAGTGCCAACATAAACAATCTTTTTGTCATTGCAAGCAAGGCCTGGAAAGGATATGACCCGGAGTTAGGTTACAGCATACAGCCACGAATCTACTCATTAGGACTCAGTATTGGACTTTAAACCATTGAACCATGAAATTCAGATACAGCATACTAACTACTATTACAGCACTGTCCCTTACGGCATGTAGCGACTTCCTTGAACCACAATCAGAAAGCGAGTTTGTTCCCGAGGACGCAACATCACTCAACGAACTCCTATTGGGTGAAGCATACCAACGCAACGACATGGAAGGCTTCAATATATTCCTTGGACTCCTTGATGATGACATTGAGGTTGCGGAATACCAGACGCCCAATGAGGGTTTTGACGGGAATATATATCTTGCAAGTTATACATGGCAGCCCGACATGTACCAGATGATGGAAAAGGCCGGCGCCGGGCATATAAACATATACGAGAGTTATTACGAAGTCATCCTTGGAACAAACGCTGTGCTTGACTACCTCCCCAGCGTACATGATACCCAGGAAAACATAAACAAGGTAAAGGCACAGGCACATGCCCTTAGGGGATTCTATTACTTCAACCTTGTAAACATTTTCGGGCAACCCTACAATGTCAACCCCGAAGCATTAGGCGTGCCCCTCAAGTTGCAGAGCGGCATTGAGGCCGATCCGGACTTCTTGAAGAGGAAAAGTGTTGCCGAAGTGTATGCACAGATACTGGATGACCTCCACACTGCCGAAGCGACATACCTTGAACTGCCCGAAAGCGAGCGGTGGAGCGACAACTACCGCACAAGTCTACCCATGGTACAACTCATGCTTTCCCGAACATACCTCTACATGGAGAACTGGGAGAAGTCAGCAGAATATGCGAAGCATGTGATGGACAACAAGCAGTTCACTCTGGTAGACCTCAACAACATTCCTCTCAACGGCACAGATGAAGAAGGAAAGCCCGTACGCAACTACTATGTATTCCCCACATACAATTGTAGCGAGACCATCTGGCCATACGGAAATGTTAAGGACATGTTCGATTGGACCCACAAGGAGGCAAACAGCCAGAACTCCGTAACCGGGAACAAGATGCATGCATACTTCCAGGCATCGGAAGAATTGCTCAACACATACGTTGACTATGACCTCCGTATCAACCGTTACATAGTACAGGCCCCTACAAACGACAGCAACAACCTCATGCACATGGCATTCGGCAAAGTTAATATAGGTACAACATACTATCTGCCGCAAAATGCTGTAGGAGTATTCGGGCGTTGCCTTCGTCTCTCCGAGGCATATCTGAACTATGCCGAGGCTATGGCAATGCGCGGTGAAGAGTTTGCCGATGAAGCTACAACAGCCCTCAATGCTCTACGCGAGAAACGTTTCGACCCCGAAGATTTTGAGGAAGAAGAATTTGACAACCAGGAAGAACTCGTGCAGTTCATACGCGACGAACGCCGCCGCGAACTCTGTTTCGAAGGACACCGTTGGTTCGACCTTCGCCGTTGGGGCATGCCTTCATTCACACATAAATGGCACCACAGCAAGGAGTCGACAAGCACATATCGCCTTGAAGAGGGTGACTTGCTCTACACTGTTCCCATTCCCGACGAGGCTCTTCAGAGTAACGTAGAACTTGTACAGAATGAACTCCCGGGCAAACGCACACCAATAGAATAGCAGAAACAGACATTAAGAGATTATGAAAAAGACAATAAGCAGAATTACCATAATGTTTGCATGCATTCTCGCTTTCAGTGCATGCAACGATGAAGAGTCCATTACCCCATCGGGCGACTACTCACCTATCCGTGGCGGTTTCCCACAAGGCGACACAGAGTACGACTCTATTATAAACGACATAAAGAACGAATACGGTGTATATCTCCTTTACAAGGACATAACAGAGGAAGACCTTAACCGTGATTGGCTTTCCGAAGGAACCGGAGATATCTATGTGGGCGGATATGAAAACGAGCGCAACGACCGTTCATGGAACCTTCCCGAAGAGCACCTTCCCTTCTATGTCAGTTATTTCAACGACTACATCTTCCCCAATATAAGCAAAGAGTTCGCAAACAGCACATTGCCGGTAAAGATATACATGATACATAACCTTCGCACCGAACCGCGTGACTTCGGCGACGGCAACGAAGGAGACGGAGGCGGAGTCGGAACTGCAACCGACCCGTTCAAGTCAATAAAACTGGGTAATTTTGACAACTGGGCAATCAGTTTCAAAGAGGAAGTCATCAACGGTGATAACGCAGAGTATGCATTGCGCCAGCAACGTTGCATATTTATGATACAGGCAATATACAATGCCATAGAGAAAGGCGAGATGACCTCTCCCGATGAATTCTGGAGCGGTTTTGATTTCTCTACAGACAAAAAAATGAACAATGTAGACCCTAACAAACCGAACTACAAGTACAAACTCGGTTTTGTCGACATGATTAATGACAACTTCGGCACAGGAGTCCAGAAGCAGGTATGGGTACCTGCAATGGCAAATGAATCCAGTTGCTACTATTGGGAAAAGGACAAATATCCGCACTACAACCTCTTCACTACCTACATAAAGAACGCAATGTGGCTCACACCGGAAGATTTTGAAGCACGCTACCCCAAGAGTGAGTATCCGATGATTCAGGAGAAATACAATATAATTGTCAATCACATGCTTGATACATACGGTATTGACCTTGCCGGAATAGCAAGAGGAATACAGAAAAATTAAGTAGCACACTAATGCAACGAGTGACAACAGCCATACAAATCCTTGTGCTCCTCATGCATATATCATGCACAGGAGCATGCGGTTGTAATCCAACCACACCAATTCCCATAGATTCACTATGGCAAAAGGAGTTTGGAACTGCGCAGGATATTGTCACAAACTTCACTGCAATTGAGAAACAGATTGAAGGCATGCCGGAAGAACTGCACACCGAGAACCTGTGCCACTATATATGGCAAAGCGGTGAATACATGTTCCGTTGCCGCGGCAAGAACGAGGACATTGCACTGCTGCCGCAGAACATAAAAGAGATAAGGCTTGATAACGGAACCGTAGCCTCGTTCATGACTGGACACAACTGCGAACGTTTCACCGACCACTACTTTACACTGCTGGCAATGAAACGCGGCGACAGTTTTGAAGAGTCACGCGACGGCATTACGATGACTGTTTTCTACCCCCTGCGCAGCATGAACCGTAACGACTACGCAAAGATGAAGGAGGTCTTCTCATGCAAGAACGACGCCCTGCACACCGCATACATGAAAAAGTTGAAGTTCCCGTTCGGCAACAGCGGTTGCAACGAAGAGTTCTACGCAGTTCGCCCTTACATTGAGAAAAATGTCAAGGAGAGCAAACTGAAAAATGAAATAATTGCCCTGTTCGACCTTTACAGGAACACAATGCCCGGTGAGGAAGCCCCTACTCCTGTCCTCATTGACACAGATGGCAAAAAGCACACATTTGCCGAGTTCAAAGGCAAAGTACTTGTCATTGATGTATGGGCGACATGGTGCAGCAGTTGCCTGAAGAAAATGCCGGAGTTCAAAGAACTGCGCAACCGATATTCAGGCAATCCCGACATAGAGTTCATAACAGTCTCCATTGACCGCAAGGAGGTGAAAGAAAACTGGCTCGCAGCAATTAAAAAGAGAGAAATGGAAGAAATGCTCAACCTCTACCCCGACTGCAGTGTCGAGTCACAGTTCGAGAGCGATTACCACATTTCGGGAGTGCCGCGTTACATTGTGCTGGACAAAGAGGGCAAGATTGTTTCAGCATATGCCCCACCACCCGGCGGAGGACTTGAAGAAATCATTGAAAACACTATAAAAAAAGAGAAATAAAGAATAATATGAAAAGCGCAAAACCAATATGTACACTGCTTATAGCAGCAATGTGTTCATGCACCAACAGCACAGCACCTGCAAGAGGAGAACAACAGGAAGCAACGGACACGGTGCAGCAGACGGCAGTACTGCAACCCGAAAAAGTGTACAAGGAGCTCACTCACGAACCCGGCGTAGTGTTTTATGACATTACACTTGAGGAGGCTCTTGAAAAATCGAAGAAAGAAAGCAAATATGTGCTGATAGACTGCCACACAAAGACCTGCGGTCCTTGCCGCAAGATGGAGAAAGGAGTGTTCCCGCAAGAGAAACTGGGCAAGTTCATGAACGAGCGCTTTGTCCCGGTAATGATGGACATGGAAGAGGGAGAAGGTCTTAAAGTTGCCGAGAAATATAATATACAGATATTCCCCACAATGCTTGTGCTGTTGCCCAACGGCGCAAAAGAGGGTGAGATTGTTGGAGCAGAATTTGACATAGACTCCCTTATAGGAATGCTAAAGACTATCATCCACGAGGAATAATAAACTGCAAACAGCAACAGAACAATATAAAATACAAATGATATGAAGAAATTTTTACTTTCACTGTTCTGCCTCATCTTCATGGCAGCAACAGTTAGTGCCGAGACCTATACCCACACATTCAAGAGTGGTGAGCTCACGACCGAAGGCGGCACTGTTACACTCAGTGACATCGAGTGGACTGCCTCATCTTCAACATACGTTGATTGGAATGCAGAGAAAGGTATCCAAATAGGTAAAAAGGAAACAGTGAACCCAACTTACCAACTAAGCACATCTGCATTTGCCGGTTGCACAATCAGAAGTATAACCGTGAACAGCAGCATTGCGGCCAAGGGTGATGCCAAGTTGACAATATCAGCGGGCAGCCAGACATCGGAGGCGTACACCCTGACAACATCGGATGCTGCCTACACATTCGACTGCGAAGACACAACAGGCGATATTAGTATCAACTGGAGTGCTACAGACCGCGCATACTATGTAAAATCAATCACAATCGAATACACACCGGCAGCAGGCACAGTGATTGTACCGACACCAGAGTTCAAGACCCCTGCAGTAGTTTATGCCGACAAGGTTCAGGTAACAGCTGAGACTACAGACCAGAGCGCAGTGCTCTATTACACTCTCGACGGTACTGAACCAAGTTACGAAGACTATGTAAACGAGACCGGCAGCACAAAGTGCAGCAAATACTGGGTAATGTACTTTGACCTTACCAAGACTACAACTATCAAGGTAATAGCAGTGAAGACCGACGGCGACGCGGTATTCAAGAGCGCAGTTGCAGAGAAAACATACATTGTATCACGCACAATGCCTTACGTTCCGGCAAGCAGCATTGCTTCTGGCAACAAGTATGCAATTGTTGCAGCAGACAGCGCAGCGACATTCTTCTACGAAGAGAAAGCATACGGTTACCTGCCCACAAAGACAGCAACAGACGTAAACGGCAAATATATCGAGACCGTTGAGTGCGCAGGCTTCACATTCACTGCTGCAGAGGGCGGATATACAATACAGGACGAATTGGACCGCTATGTATACCACACAGGAACATACACAAGTTTCAACTATGCCACTGAGAAACCGGCTGCGGGTGCAGTATGGAGTGTCAGCATAGACACAGACGGCAATGTAACCATAGCATGCGACGGTTACACCATTTACTACTCTACAAAGTATGAAACATACGGCTGCTACCCCGCCGACAAGGTAACAGAAGAGCATGTACTCCCTAAACTCTACATGCAGCGCGAATATCCCACATACACTGTTTCACCGGTAGCAGGTAGTACATTCGACCGTCTGGAAACAATCACTGTAACATGCGAAGAAGGTATTGCAGCAACAGATGACCTCAAGATTGAAGCCGAAGGTATCGAGACTGCATTCACTGTAACGCAGACTGACAGCAAGACACTCACATTCACAGCCGCGGAACCCCTCACCACATACAATAACACGGAATTGAACATCAACATCACTGCCGGCGACATCATGCTCAACCCTGCAGGTATGAATATGCCAATTCCGGTACCTGCCAAGTATGGCGTGCGCACAATTGCAAAGTATGCGCTCACAGGCAATGCCCCCGCAGCGAAAATCGAAGAGGTTTCACCCGCCAACGGTTCAACAGTAGAGGAACTCTCTCACTTCGTCTTCACCTTCAGCTACTACGCAGGGGCGAGCGACGACGAGAGCCTGCAGCCAAGACTTTATGCCGAAGGCAAGGAGTGGACCTATGCCCTTGAGAAGACCATTGTGAACAGCGACGGCTCAAACATCGGAATGATGCAGGCAGCACTCAAGACCACCGAACCATTAAAGGGCAACGGCACATACATTCTTGAAATACCAACAGGTTACTATACCGACGCCAACGGCAGGGCCATTGAAGGCATAACTCTCAAATACACAGTAAAGAACGACAGCGGAGAGATTGCAAGCATTGAGGACATCATTGCAAATGACGGTAACGGTGTTACAATATTCACTGTTGACGGCGTAAAGATTCCCGAGGGCAAGAAGGGACTTGAAAAAGGCATTTACATTGTAAACGGCAAGAAAATATTCATAAAGTAACCGATTGCCGGTATAATAGGGGCAGTCGCGAAATAGATTAAAAAATACAACAAATTGATTGTCAATGTGATATATATTTCGTATCTTAGTTAAAGGAAATAAAAATTCCTCCGAACACCCTGGAAAAGTGACTTTCGGAGGAAATGAGCAAAAATA
>JAFQUE010000056.1 GCA_017408685.1 Bacteroidaceae bacterium
AAGAATGGGGGATTTTTGAGCGGTGGATTATCCTGTTGCTGTTTTTTAATTAACAGCGTGTTACCCCATTCCCTTTTTTGCTGCGTTAAGACAACAACGGCAACAAAAAAACGACCGAGGGATGTTGCTTGCAACTCGCAAGCAAAGTTTTATTCGACTTGTGAACTCTGTGCCGGGCCTTTTGGTCCTTTTGGGCCCAAAAGGACATGAAAGCAAGAGTTGAAGAAGAATTTAAGTAAACAATTAAGGTTGATGACTGCCGTAGAATATCAGACGAGCAAAAGCGAGTAAGAACCTCTAAACAGCATTCCCTGACAATCATACAAACCTATTTTGATTATTGGGAATAAGGTTCTGTCCCCCCCCAGACTTTGCAGGTGAACCATGGCTATTCATCGGCTTATTGCATATTCTACATTGGTAACTCAAGCGTGCTCAATGTAAAGGGCGGTGTGTGGGACCTTAAGAATGATGCTTCAACAGCAGGCGGTGTGTTCAATGGCGATGCTTCCGCAGCAACTTTGAATATTGACGGTTTGCTGTTCACTGCACACAATGTACGCCGCGTAGTTACATATGCTGCTACAACTATTGCGAACTCTACTTTGGCAACCACCAGTGATAATACGGTTCCTGGCGGCAGTGGTACTGTAATCCCCAAGAGCAGTGAGAGACGTGGTGAATGGGGCGACGTTTGGAGCGAGTAATGACTATTAGACTATAAACGACGAGTGGTGCACTAGCGCACCACTCGTCGTTTTTTCTTGAAAGTGCCTTTCCGCCTTTTTCGTCCTTTTGTTTTTTATAATAAATGCGGCATTTTTACGTTTCTAATTAGAAACTTCTTTGGAACGGTAATGAAATGGTATAATAACTTCAGGAATATTAAGGTGGTGCTTGTTGCGGTTGCAGCCGTGATAGCCCTTACCTCTTTGTTTGTGTCGAATGCTTTGGTGGCGGAACTCAAGAATGAGGAGGCAAAAAAGGTGGAACTGTGGGCCGAGGCCATGCGCTCGCTCAACAGCGTGGAGGAGGCAGAGACAATCTCTCTTGAGGAAATCAATGCGTCGGGCGGCAATATTGTGCTCGATGAGAAGGTTTCTGCGCAGAGCGGCGCTTCGGACGCCGAACTCAATCTGTTGCTCAAAGTGCTTGAAGGCAACAATACGATACCGGTGATTGTGACCGACCGTAAGGGTGCAATAACGTTGCACCGCAATGTGGCGATACCTGCGGGTGCCGACTCGTTGGCGGTGATAATGGAGACTGTATCGCAGATGAGGAACGAGGGGCAGATAATTCGTATGTATACCGGTGCTGTGGAGAACGGCGAGTATATCGAGGTGTGTTATTCCGACTCTCTGCTGCTCAAACGTCTTGCCTATTTCCCTTATGTGCAGCTGGTGGTGGTGCTCTTGTTCTTTGCTGTGTGCTTCTTTGCAATACTCAGTTCAAAGCGTGCCGAACAGAATCTTGTATGGGTGGGACTCTCAAAGGAGACTGCACACCAGTTGGGTACTCCTATCTCGTCGCTTATGGCATGGACCGAGGTTCTCAAGGAGAAGTACCCGGCCGATGAACTGCTGCCCGAAATGGAACACGATGTCGCACGTCTGCAATGTGTGGCCGAGCGCTTCTCCAAGATTGGCTCTAAACCCGAACAGGAGGCTCATGACCTTGTGGCGGTTATTGAAAACTCCGTTGAATATGTAAAGCACAGGAGTCCGTCGCGGGTGCAGTATGAACTGCAGTTGCCAAAGCGTCCGCTGCTGGTGCGTATGAATGTGCAGCTTGTGGAGTGGGTTGTGGAGAATCTGTGCAAGAATGCTGTGGACGCCATGAATGGCGAGGGTAAGATAACCATTGCCGTCTCCCAGGACGAGAACAAGGCGGTGATTGATGTGACGGACACGGGCAAGGGTATTGCCAAGTCTTGCCATAAAAGAGTTTTTGAACCGGGTTATACTACCAAGAAACGCGGTTGGGGGCTTGGTCTCTCGCTGGCAAAAAGAATTATGGAACAATACCATAAGGGGAAGATTTTTGTCAGGAGTTCGGCTCCCGGAAAAGGTGCGACATTCCGCCTGGAACTAAAAAAATGAAGATTTTTTATCAAATTGGGTGTTTCTAAAGAATTTTATTACTATCTTTGTGACCTAAAATCGGGTAGTACGGGTGACTGATACTGCTTTTTGGTACTTATGTTGTTGAATGTGATGATATTATAGCAGGCGATGGGAAGATTTGACAAATATAATGTTGACCTTAAAGGGTTAAAGACTGCACCTCTTGAAATGGAATTTGACCTTGATAATGCCTTTTTCGGCGATATTGAAGGTGAGGAGTTCCAGAAGGGAACGGTGAAAGCAACCGTTACGGTACAGAAGAACAGGGATGTGTATGATTTCGCATTTGTGCTCGAAGGGACCGTGGTTGTTCCATGCGACCGTTGTCTCGATGACCTTGAAATTGAGGTGTCCACGGAGAATTCACTTAAAGTGAAACTGGGTGATGACTACGCCGACGAAGGCGATATAGTTATAGTTCCCGAACAGGACGGAGACTTCAATATTGCATGGTACTTGTACGAGTTTATTGTTCTGGCGCTTCCCATGAAACGCGTGCATGCGCCCGGCAAGTGTAACCATGAGATGACAGGAAAGCTCAAGAAGCATTCGGTCGAGGAATCGGATGTGGCGGATGGAGAAGAACAGGAAATAGATCCGCGTTGGGCCGGTTTGAAGAATATACAAATAGAAGAAGATAATTAAAAAGTTAGAAAAATGGCACATCCTAAAAGAAGACAATCAAAGACTAGAACTGCCAAGAGAAGAACTCATGACAAGGCAGTGGCCCCTACATTGGCAATCTGCCCTAACTGTGGTGAGTGGCACGTTTATCACACCGTATGCGGTGCGTGTGGTTATTACAGAGGCAAGCTCGCTGTTGAGAAACAGGCGGCTGTCTAAAGAAAGAGTTTCTCTGCCGCAGGTGTCTTTGTTCAGCTGCGGGTAGTTTTTTACACAAGTCAGGACGCACCTACGCTGTTATGGTTGTAGTGCGTCTTTTTTTACTACAGAATGCATAAGGCCGGTTTTGTAAATATTGTGGGTAACCCGAATGTGGGCAAGTCCACGCTGATGAATTTGCTTGTGGGCGAGAGAATATCCATCGCCACATTCAAGGCGCAGACAACGCGTCACCGTATCATGGGTATATTGAATACCGATGACGCGCAGATTGTGTTTTCCGACACCCCGGGGGTGCTGAAGCCCAACTATAAGTTGCAGGAGGCTATGCTCCGTTTCTCGCACAGTGCTTTGCGTGACGCTGATGTGCTTCTTTATGTGACCGATATGGTCGAGAGTCCCGAAAAGAACAGTGACTTCATTGCCGAAGTGCGGAAACTCGATGTTCCCATTCTGGTGCTCATAAACAAGATTGACCTTGCCGACCAAGAGGAACTGGTGAAGAAAGTGGAGCAGTGGCACGAGATTATCCCCGAGGCTGAAATCCTGCCCATTTCGGCAATCGCGAAGTTCAACGTCGATGTGGTTATGAGGCGCATAATGGAGTTGTTGCCCGAGTCGCCACCATACTTCGAGAAGGACGCTCTGACCGACAAACCGGCGCGTTTCTTCGTAACAGAGATAATACGCGAGAAGATTCTCCTGCACTATGACAAGGAGATTCCTTATGTGTGCGAAGCCGCTGTGGAGTACTTCAAGGAAAGTGAGAGCAAGATATACATCAAGGCTATAATATATGTAGAAAGGGATAGTCAGAAGGGTATCATCATCGGTCATCAGGGTGCGGCGCTCAAACGTGTGGCTACAGACGCACGCCGTGAACTTGAAAAGTTCTTCGGCAAGAAGATATTTTTGGAAATATATGTAAAGGTCGATAAGGACTGGCGCAACAGCGACAGGCAACTGCGCCGTTTCGGTTACGACCAGAAGGATTGATATAATTGATATGGGAAATTTGGTAGCAATAGTAGGGCGTCCTAATGTCGGGAAATCGACCCTGTTCAACCGCTTGACCGAAAGCAGGCAGGCGATTATTTCAGACGAGGCGGGCACGACGCGTGACCGCCAGTATGGTCGTTGCCAGTGGTGCGGCAAGGAGTTTTCTCTTGTCGATACCGGCGGTTGGGTGCGCAATTCCGACGATGTCTTCGAGGAGGCAATTTGTGACCAGGTGACGCTGGCGCTCGAAGAGGCCGATGTAATCCTCTTTGTCGTTGACGCCATTAACGGTCTCACCGACCTTGATATGGAGATGGCTTCAATGCTGCGCCGTTCGAAGAAACCGGTGCTTGTGGTGGCAAACAAGGTCGATACGTATGAAATGCAGTATGGCACTGCGGAGTTCTACAGCCTGGGACTTGGCGACATGCACTGCATATCGGCTGCCAACGGCAGCGGTACGGGTGACCTGCTTGATAATATCATATCCAACTTTACAAAAGAGGCCGAAGAGGCACCCGAGGAGAATATTCCCCGCTTCGCGGTTGTGGGTCGTCCTAACGCGGGCAAGAGTTCGATTATAAACGTGTTCCTTGGCGAAGATAGGAATATCGTTACAAACATTGCGGGAACAACTCGTGACTCAATCCTTACGCGTTATACCAAGTTCGGTTTTGATTTCTATCTTGTCGATACTGCGGGTATACGTAAGAAGGGCAAGGTTACCGAAGATATCGAGTATTATTCTGTTCTCCGTTCAATACGTGCCATCGAGAACAGCGATGTCTGCATTCTCATGATTGACGCTACGCGCGGCATTGAGTCGCAGGACCTCAATATCTTCTCTATAATACAGCGCAACCAAAAGAGCCTGGTTGTTGTGGTGAACAAGTGGGATTTGGTTGAGGACCGCAGCGAAAAGGTACAGAAGTACTTCGAGAATGCCATAAGGGAGCGTGTGGCTCCGTTTGTGGATTTCCCCATAATCTTTACGTCGGCTGTGACAAAACAGCGTGTGTTCAAGGTGCTTGAGACTGCGAAGGAGGTTTATCTTAATTCAAAGACAAAGATTTCCACAGCGAAGTTCAACGAGGAGATGTTGCCGCTTATCGAGGCCTATCCGCCGCCATCGACCAAGGGCAAGTACATAAAGATAAAGTACTGTATGCAGTTGCACGAGACGCGTGTTCCTTCGTTCCTGTTCTTTGCGAACCTGCCGCAGTATGTAAAGGAACCGTACAAGCGTTTCCTTGAGAACAAGATTAGAGCAAAATGGAACTTTCATGGAGTTCCGATGAATATATTCATCAGGCAGAAATAAGGCAAAATGACATTATAAAAGGGCAACCGCGGTTGCCCTTTTATAATGTCATTTTGCCTTGCTTTGCTCCTTGACCTGCCGCAGAATCTCGCTTGAGAAGAGGAAGTCATTGAGTGTCTTGTTGTCGGTGTTGAGGATATCCTTCTTGTTGCCCTCCCAACTGAGTTCGCCGTCGGCAAGGAAGAGTATGTGATCGCCGATGTTCATCACGGAGTTCATGTCGTGGGTATTTACTATTGTGGTAATTCCGGACTCCACGGTAATGTCGTGTATAAGTTGGTCTATGATGAGCGATGTCTGCGGGTCAAGGCCTGAATTGGGTTCGTCGCAGAAGAGGTACTTCGGGTTCATGGCAATGGCGCGTGCAATGGCAGCGCGTTTCTGCATGCCTCCCGAAAGTTCTTCGGGGCTTTTGTCCTGTGCTTCAATGAGGTTGACCCTCTCAAGGCAGGCACGTGCGCGTGCGACGCGCTCGTTGTATGTCATCGGTGAGAACATGTCGAGCGGGAACATTACATTCTCGAGTACGCTCATGGAGTCGAACAATGCGGCATTCTGGAACAGCATGCCAATCTCCTGGCGCATGTGAAGTCGCTCTTTCTTGCTCATTGACGAGGTGCTGCGCTCGTCGTATGTTATTGTTCCGCTGTCGGGGTCAAGGAGTCCTACAATGCATTTGAGCAGGACAGTCTTGCCGGCACCGCTCTTGCCTATGATGAGGTTGGTCTTGCCGTTCTCGAACAGCGCGCTAATCCCTTTGAGAACCTCCTGGTTCTCAAAACTCTTGTGTATTGATTTTACCTCTATCATTGCATTAGGAGTTGGGTTAGAATCATGTCGGAAAATAGTATCAGTGCGCTGCAACTCACTACGGCGTTGGTGCTTGCCTTGCCCACTTCAATTGAACCGCCTTTGACATTGTAACCGTAGAATGACGCCACGGATGTTATCACGAAAGCAAAAAATATTGCCTTGATTACGCTGCACCATATGTACCACTGGTTGAACTCGTACTGAAGGCCCACGATGAGGTCCTGCGGAGTCATTATTCCCGTGAACTTACCAATGGCAAAGGCTCCGGCAATTCCGGCTGCCATACTGAAGATTACAAGTATGGGCATCATGGATATGAGTGCTGAAATCTTGGGGAGTATGAGGAAATTGGCCGAGTTCACTCCCATAATCTCAAGTGCGTCTATCTGCTGCGTAACACGCATGGAACCAATCTCTGATGTGATGTTGGAACCTACCTTGCCCGAGAGGATAAGGCACATTATGGAAGATGAAAACTCAAGCAACAGGATTTCGCGTGTGGCGTATCCTACAACCATCTTCGGCATCCAAGGGCTCTCGATGTTCAACTTTATTTGAATGCATATTACGGCCCCTATGAAGAATGATATGAGCAATACGATGGGGATTGAGTCCACGCCAAGTTGGTATATTTCATGCAACATCTGCCTGAAGAAGATTCTCCAGCGTTGAGGGCGTGAGAGAACTCTTCTCATCAATACAAGATATCTGCCGAAAGTCTTTATTGAGTCAATTATGAACATTTCTTTTCCAATATGTCATTAACATGTGGGGCGCTATGACCGCAACCCGTTGCAAAGGTACTAAAAAATGATTATTCATAATGTTAATAAATATTACAAAGTTGTACCTTCTCCCATTTTGACCTTATAAAAAAGACCTTTTTTTGCTTGTACGGCAAAAATGCATTATCTTCGTGGCAGTAAATATATTCTTGATATGGCAACAGGCGACAAGGAAAGTTGTGTGAGCGAGGCCGGGCGTATGGTGCTGCGCACCGAAGGACTCGTGAAAAAATATGGCAAGCGCACGGTGGTGAACAATGTGGCTTTCGATGTGAAGCAGGGCGAGATTGTGGGTCTGCTCGGTCCTAATGGTGCCGGAAAAACCACTTCGTTTTATATGACCACAGGTCTTGTTGTCCCGAATGGCGGGCGCATTTTCCTGAATGACGAGGAGATAACCAACTATCCCGTCTACAAACGTGCCCGTGCCGGTATAGGTTATCTTGCCCAAGAGGCCAGCGTCTTCCGCAAATTGAGTGTCGAGGATAATATCGCTGCCGTGCTTGAACTCACAGGCAAACCTAAAGAATACCAGAAAGAGAAACTTGAGAGTCTTATCGAGGAGTTCCGTCTGCAAAAGGTACGCAAGAACCTCGGCGACCGTCTCTCGGGCGGTGAACGCCGACGCACGGAAATTGCACGCTGTCTTGCCATTGACCCCAAGTTCATTATGCTTGACGAACCGTTTGCCGGTGTTGACCCCATTGCGGTTGAGGATATACAGTATATTGTGTGGAAACTCAAGGACAAGAACATTGGAATACTTATCACGGACCACAACGTGCAGGAGACCCTAAGCATTACTGACCGTGCCTATCTGCTTTTCGAAGGACGCATTCTCTTCGAGGGTACGCCCGAGGTTCTTGCCGAGAACCCGATTGTGCGCGAGAAGTATCTTGGTCGCGACTTTGTTCTGCGAAAGAGAGAATTCCAGATTAATGATTGATGATTTTGCAACTCCGGGAACCTGTTTGCCAGTTCTTGTTTTCCGATGAAAAAACGCCTTTGTTTTTTGCTTATTATGACCGCATGTTGCGCTTTCTGCTTTTCGCGGCGTTCCAATGCCGTTGACGGAAGGCTGTACCGGAAGTGACAATGTGGACCCGGAACAGGCTTGGACTGTCGAGTCAAGAGGTTGGGACAATATATGGCAATGATTTGCCGTCACTTTGTTTTTTCTCTGTGCGAGGTCACTTTTTGCTTAAAAATCATCGGTGTTCTCAACAAAATCGGTTTTTTCTTGATTTTGTGCCTGACTTGTTGTATTTTTGCACGCTTTAATTTAGGCATATACTGTTCTGTCACCTTTTTGAGCGGCGGCAGTATATTCATGGATTGAAATAACTTAAAATATTTTATAGATGGAATTTACACTTAAGAATCAGAGCGCTACCAGCGCAATCCTTTCTGTTGCAATTCAGGAGGCAGATTACTCTGCATTGGTTGAAAAACAGTTGAAGAACTTCCGCCAAAAGGCAAATATCCCCGGTTTCCGTCCGGGTATGGTGCCTATGGGACTTATCAAGAAACAGTATGGTACAGCGGTAAAGGCTGAGGAGATAAACAAGCTGTTGCAGACAAAGATTTTCGAATATATCAGAGAAAATAAGGTGGACATGCTTGGCGAGCCTCTTCCTATCGAGGAGCAGCAGGCTAATATAAACATGGTCGATGACAAGGACTTTACTTTCGAGTTCGAGATTGCTCTCGCTCCCAAGTTCGACGCAGTGCTTGACAAGAATGACAAGCTTCCTTACTACCGCATACAACCTACAGATGAGATGATCGAGGGTCAGGTAAAAGCTTTTGCACAGCGTTGCGGCGAGTACAAGAAGGTAGACTCTTATGAGGACGGCGATATGCTCAAGGGTACTCTTACCGAGTCTGTAGAGAACGGTATCGTCGTGCGCGAGGCTGTAATGATGCCTGCATACATGAAGGCCGATGAGCAGAAGGCTCTCTTTGCCGGTGCAAAGGTCGATGATGTGGTTACATTCAATCCGTCTGTTGCTTTTGCCAACAGTGAGGCTGAACTTTCTTCACTCCTCAAGGTTGAGAAGGGTGAGGTTGCCGCTCACAATGGCGACTTTACATTTGCCATCACAGAAATTACACGTTTCGTGGCAAGCGAGTTGAACCAGACTGTGTTTGACGCTGCCTTCGGTAAGGACGTGGTTACAAACGAGACTGACTTCCGCGCCAAGATTGCCGAGCAGTTTGCCGGTCGTTTTGAGGTAGAGAGCGACTACAAACTTCTTTTGGATGTACGTGCATACCTTACTGAGAAACTCGGCAAGTTCGAGTATGACGAGGCTATTCTCCGTCGCGTTATGGAGGGTAACAAGAGTGGCGAGACTGTGAGCGAGGAGGATTTCCAGAAGAGTCTCGAGGAACTTACATGGCACCTTATCAAGGAGCAGCTTGCAAGGAAGTTCGAGGTGAAGGTTGATGACAACGATGTGCTTGATGTTGCAAAGGCTGCTACCCGTGACCAGTTTGCACAGTATGGCATGGCGAATGTTCCCGATGATTTGCTCGAGAACTATGCCAAGGAAATGCTCAAGCAGGAGAAGACACGCGAGGCGCTTATCAACCGTGCTGTCGATGTCAAACTCATCCAATCAATCAAGGGTGCCGTAACCCTCAACGAGGAGAGCGTTTCTGTTGAGGATTTCAACAAGAAGGTTTCTGAGAACGCCTGATTCCGGGCTGCAGAATATACGTTCTGGTTCATTGGAAGCCCAGTGAACCAGAACGGTTTTTAAATTATTATATAATAAAGCCGTGTTATGGAAAGAAATGATTTTAAAAAATTTGCGACCGGGCACCTTGGCATGAACAGTATGGTGCTTGATGATGTAATCAAGGCTCAGTCGCAGTATCTTAATCCTTACATCCTCGAGGAGCGCCAGTTGAATGTCACCCAAATGGATGTGTTCTCACGCCTGATGATGGACAGAATCATATTCCTTGGTACACAGATTGACGACTATACTGCAAATACGTTGCAGGCGCAGTTGCTCTATCTTGATTCTGTTGACAGCGGCAAGGATATCTCAATATACATAAACTCTCCCGGCGGTTCTGTATATGCAGGTCTGGGAATATATGATACCATGCAGTTTATACAGAGCGATGTGGCTACAATATGTACAGGTATGGCTGCCAGCATGGCTGCCGTGTTGCTTGTAGCCGGTACCGAAGGCAAGCGCTCGGCGCTTACCCACAGCCGCGTGATGATACATCAGCCGCTTGGAGGCGTGCAGGGTCAGGCAAGTGATATCGAGATTACCGCGCGTGAGATGATGAGACTGAAGAAGGAACTGTATACTATCATATCGGACCACAGCAAACAACCGTTTGACAAGGTCTGGACCGACAGCGACCGCGATTATTGGATGACTGCAACCGAGGCGCAGGAGTATGGTATGATTGACCGTGTCTTGACACGCAAAAAGTGAACCGATAATGGCCGAGAAGAATAAAAGGCGTTGCAGCTTCTGCGGAAGGGGAGAAAATGAGGTCGCTTTGCTCATGACCGGCATGACCGGATATATCTGCAACGATTGTGTCGAGCAGGCGCACTCAATACTGAGGGAAGAGGCGCTTTTGCCAAAGAGTGACTTCGATATGAAGGAACTTCCCAAACCGAAGGAAATAAAGGCTTTTCTTGATGAATATGTGATTGGTCAGGATGAAGCGAAATGCGCACTTGCGGTTTCGGTATACAACCACTACAAGCGTCTAATGCAGCGTGGCGCCGCCGATGATGTGGAGATTGAGAAGAGCAACATTATAATGGTCGGCAGTACCGGTACGGGAAAGACTCTGCTGGCACGCACGATTGCCAGGTTGCTCAAGGTGCCCTTTACCATTGTCGACGCAACCGTTCTCACCGAAGCCGGTTATGTCGGTGAGGATATTGAGAGTATCCTTACCCGTTTGCTGCAGGTGGCTGACTATAATGTCGAGGAGGCTGAACGTGGAATAGTGTTTATAGATGAGATTGACAAGATTGCCCGCAAAAGCGATAATCCTTCGATAACACGCGATGTTAGCGGCGAAGGTGTGCAGCAGGGACTTCTGAAACTGCTTGAGGGTTCGATTGTGAACGTTCCTCCCCAGGGCGGTCGCAAACATCCCGAGCAGAAGATGATTCCTGTCAACACCAAGCATATACTTTTTATATGCGGCGGCGCGTTCGATGGTATCGAGAAGAAGATTGCGCAGAGAATGAATACCCATGTGGTGGGGTACGATTCGGTGCAGAACAGTCATAATATCGACAAGGCAGACATGATGCGTTACATTACGCCTCAGGATTTGCGCTCATTCGGTCTGATACCGGAAATTGTAGGTCGTTTGCCCATTCTTACCTCATTGCGCCCGCTTGACCGTGTGGCCCTGCGCAATATACTTACCGAACCGAAGAACTCTATAATCAAGCAGTATGTAAGGCTTATGGAGATGGATGGCGTGAAGCTCACATTCGAGGATGCAGCGCTTGAATATATCGTCGACATGGCAATAGAGTACAAATTGGGTGCCAGGGGATTGCGTTCCATTGTCGAGACCATAATGATGGAGAAGATGTTCGAGATACCTTCGGCCGGCGTAAAGAGTTGCAGGATTTCCAAAGAGTATGCTCGCAAGCAGGTGGAGAAAAGCGTTGCTCTTGCCTGATGAAGTCGGATATAAGCGGGTCCCTCTCTGTATTGCGTTGATACAGAGAGGGATTCTCTAATATCTTAAATATTTTGCAATATTTCTGAAAATATATTTGAAAAAAGTTGCGCGTTTTATTGAGTTATTTATAACTTTGTTTTCAAATAGGCATATTGTAAAATGACGAAGAAGTGTAATTTGGCAGAGATTCTAAAGCAGAATTTCGGTTTTGATGCTTTTAAGGGGGATCAGGAAGCCGTTATTAAGAACCTGTTGGCAGGTAACGACGCCTTTGTCCTGATGCCTACCGGTGGCGGCAAATCGCTGTGCTACCAGTTGCCTTCGTTGGTTATGGACGGCACTGCGATAGTAATATCTCCTCTCATTGCCTTGATGAAGAATCAGGTCGATGCCATCAGGAACTTCAGCGAAGAGGACGGAATTGCCCATTTCCTGAACTCTTCGCTAACCAAACAGGCCATTGAGGAGGTGAAGAACGATGTGCTTTCCGGAAAGACCAAATTGCTTTATGTGGCTCCGGAGTCCTTGACGAAAGAGGAGAATGTGGAGTTTCTTAAGAGTGTCAGGATTTCGTTCTATGCAATCGATGAGGCTCACTGTATATCGGAGTGGGGGCATGACTTCCGTCCCGAGTATCGCCGTATACGCCCCATAATAAACGAGATTGGCAAGGCTCCTGTCATAGCACTCACTGCAACGGCTACAACCAAAGTGCGTGACGATATAAAGAAGAACCTCGGTATACAGGACGCGCCGGATTTCAAATCGTCATTCAATAGGCCGAATCTCTATTACGAGGTGCGCCCCAAGACCAAGGATGTCGATAAGGATATAATAAAGTTCATAAAGGCAAATCCGGGCAAGTCGGGTATAATATATTGTCTCAGCCGCAAGAAGGTTGAGGAACTTGCAGAGATATTGCAGACGAACGAAATTTCGGCCAAGGCCTATCACGCAGGAATGGATTCTGCACTACGCTCGCAGACTCAGGATGACTTCATAATGGAGAAGATTGATGTCATTGTGGCTACCATTGCCTTCGGAATGGGTATTGACAAGCCCGATGTGCGATATGTGATACATTACGATATACCGAAGAGTCTCGAAGGGTATTATCAGGAGACCGGGCGCGCAGGTCGTGATGGCGGTGAAGGACAGTGTATTGCATTTTACAATAATAAAGATTTGCAGAAACTGGAAAAGTTCCTTGAGGGTAAACCTTTGGCCGAACAGTATATCGGCCGCCAGTTGCTGTATGAGACGACTGCATATGCAGAATCGTCCGTTTGTAGAAGAAAATTGTTGTTACATTATTTTGGTGAGAATTACGACGTGGAAAATTGTGGAAATTGTGACAATTGCCTTGCTCCAAAGAAACAAGTAGAAGCAAAGGAAATGCTTGAGGCTGTTATTGAAACCGTATTGGCGCTCAAGGAGAATTTCAAGGCAGAGTATGTGATAGATGTGCTCTTGGGCAAGGAGACTGCCGACATTCTGTCACACAAGCATGACGAGTTGGAATGCTTTGGATGTGGCGACGATGAGGACGCCAAGCGTTGGAATGCCGTGATACGCCAGGCGATGATTGCCGGGTACATAGACAAGGATGTGGAGAATTATGGTCTGCTCAAGATTACAAAGCAGGGTAAGGCATTCCTGAAGAAACCTGTTTCGTTCAAGATTGTGGAGGACCGGGATTTTGAAGAAGAGGAGACTGTTGTGCAGACGTCAAGCACATTCGCGGTTGACCCTGAACTCTTTGCAATGTTGAAGAACCTTCGCAAACAACTGTCGAAACAACTTGAACTGCCGCCATATGTGATATTTCAGGACCCGTCACTCGAGGCCATGGCTACAACATATCCCATCACAATAGAAGAGTTGAAGAATATTCCGGGTGTGGGCGAAGGCAAGGCAAAACGTTACGGCGAGGAGTTCTGTGCTTTAATCAAGCGTCACTGCGAGGAGAATGAAATTGACCGTCTCGAGGATATACGCATACGTACAGTCGCAAACAAGTCAAAACTCAAAGTCGCAATAATAAATGCCATTGACCGCAAGGTGGCCCTTGACGATTTGGCGATAAGCAAAGGTGTTGAGTTTGATGAATTGCTCGATGACGTGGAGTCTATCGTGTATTCCGGAACAAAACTCAATATTGACTATTTCCTCGAGGAGATTCTTGACGAGGAGAATATGACTGAGATATATGATTATTTCAAGAATTCCGACACTGACAATATAAACATCGCTATTGAGGAACTCGGAGGCGAGTATACCGAGGAGGAGATTCGCCTTGTGCGTGTAAAGTTTATCTCGGAGATGGGTAATTGATTGATAAAAAGATAAATAAATATACTCTTATGAATGATTTTATAAAAGAAAAGATTGTAATGGATGGTCTCACCTATGACGATGTGCTGCTGATTCCTGCATACTCGGAGGTGTTGCCGAAGGAAGTGACCCTGAAGACCAGGTTCTCAAGAAACATTGAACTCAACGTGCCGTTTGTGACTGCGGCCATGGATACCGTTACCGAGGCAAAGATGGCTATAGCCATTGCTCGTGAGGGTGGTATCGGAGTCATTCATAAGAACATGTCTATTGCCGAGCAGGCTCATCAGGTGGCAATCGTGAAGCGTGCCGAGAACGGCATGATATATGACCCTATCACAATATTGGCTCAGGCTACGGTGAAGGACGCGCTTGACATTATGGCTGAATACCATATTGGCGGAATTCC
The DNA here is from genome assembly GCA_017408685.1 of Bacteroidaceae bacterium. Classification (GTDB taxonomy): domain Bacteria; phylum Bacteroidota; class Bacteroidia; order Bacteroidales; family Bacteroidaceae; genus HGM04593. The sequence continues at coordinate 14,317 of JAFQUE010000056.1, forward strand.
TGTTGTCGACAACGATAAGAAACTGGCGGGTATTGTCACAAACCGCGACCTGCGTTTCGAGACGAACATGGCACGCCCGATATGCGAAATAATGACTCCTGCCGATAAGTTGGTGGTTACACACCAGAAAACCGATATGGAGGCTGCGGCAAAGATTCTTCGTGAGAACAAGATTGAGAAACTGCCGGTTACCGATTCCGACGGTCGCCTGGTGGGCCTAATCACTTACAAGGATATCACAAAGGCCAAGGATAAACCAATGGCCTGCAAGGACAGCAAAGGCCGTCTGCGTGTGGCCGCCGGTGTGGGTGTGACTGTTGATGCTATGGATAGGATAAAGGCTCTTGTAGAGGCCGGTGTCGATGCCATAATCATTGATACTGCGCACGGTCATTCGGCAGGTGTAGTACAGAAACTGAAAGAGGCCAAGGCTGCGTTCCCTCAGATTGATATTGTAGTGGGTAATGTGGCTACAGGCGAGGCTGCCAAAATGCTTGCCGACGCCGGTGCCGACGCTGTCAAGGTGGGTATCGGTCCGGGTTCAATATGTACCACACGAGTTGTTGCCGGCGTGGGTGTTCCCCAACTTTCTGCCGTATACGATGTTGCTAAAGCACTTGAGGGCACCGGTGTTCCCTTGATTGCCGATGGCGGCCTGCGCTACTCCGGCGATGTTGTCAAGGCGCTTGCTGCGGGCGGTTACTCGGTAATGATAGGCTCACTCGTGGCAGGAACTGAGGAGTCTCCTGGTGATACAATAATCTTCAACGGCCGCAAGTTCAAGTCATATCGCGGTATGGGTTCGCTTGAGGCCATGGAGAATGGTTCCAAGGACCGTTACTTCCAGGCAGACACAGCCGACAAGAAGAAACTTGTGCCCGAGGGTATTGCAGCCCGCGTTCCTTACAAGGGTACTCTCTATGAGGTAATATACCAGTTGGTGGGCGGTCTGCGTTCTGGTATGGGTTATTGTGGCGCAAAGGATATTGAGGCTTTGCACAATGCCAAGTTTGTGCGCATAACCAATGCCGGTGTCCTTGAGAGTCATCCGCACGATGTTGCAATTACCAGCGAGGCGCCGAACTATAGTCGTCCTGAATAACAAGAGGTCTGAAAGATGAAAAGAAGTATTATAAAGGGCGTTTTTCTTCTCATGTCGCTGTTCCCTGCGACTGCATTTGCCCAGGTCGAGGACCCCGTGCTCATGACGGTAAACGGCAAGGAGATAAGGCGTTCCGAATTCGAGTATGCATACAACAAGAACAACAGTAATCTTGTAGATGGCGAGCAGACGGTGGAGGAGTATCTTCCAATGTATGTCGATTTCAAGTTGAAGGTGGCCGAAGCCGAGGCTCTTGGTCTTGATACACTTGCTTCGCTCAAGGAGGAATACAAGAGAGACCGTGCACAGATGGCAGAGAGTTACCTGATGGCTCCCGGTTTCATTGAGAACGAGGCGTATAAGATATATGCCAAGGATTCGGCAACAATTGGCAAGGATGGTTTCCTTAAATTGAGTCATATCATATTCCTTGTCAAGCAGAAAGATGATGAGGCTGCTGTAAGAATTGCCAAGGAGCGCATAGATTCTGTATATGCAATGCTTGAATCAGGCAAAAGTTTTGAAGAGACAGCTGAGGCTTTCGGCATTCCGGCTCAGACAATTGCTCCGTTTGAAATAATAAGGGGGCAGGCTTATCCCGAATTTGAAGCTGCGGCATATGCTCTCGCCGACGGTGAGTACTCGAAACCGTTCGAATCTCCTGCCGGTTTTCATGTGGTAAAGAGAATATCTTCACGTCCCTTCGGTTCTTTTGAGGAGTATAAGCCTGCGATTGTGAATATGCTCGAACAGCAGAACATTCGCGAAGCGGCGCGTTTGGCCAAAGGCGAGGAACTTGCACGTCTGATGGGTGGCAACATTACTCCTCAGGCTGCGCTTGCACGCGAAGACAGTCTGCTCGAGAAGAAATATCCGGAGTTCGGAAACCTTATGCGGGAATACCATGATGGTCTGCTTTTCTTCGAGGTTTCTACGCGTGAAGTGTGGGGTAAGGTGTCTCAGGATGAACCGGGACTTGAGAAGTTCTTCAAGAAGAACAGGAAAAAGTACAGGTTCGACACTCCGCGTTTCCGCGGTGCGGTAATACGTGCCAACACTCAAGAGACTCTTGATAATATAAAGTCGCTTATTGCCGGTAAGAACATCGGCGAGTATAAGGCGGCAATTGATTCCGGTTTCCCGAAGGATTCTATGCGTAACATGAGGGTCGAGATTGGCGTTTTTGCTATAGGTGACAACGCTTGGGTCGACAAGCTCGTGTTCTCTCAAGGTGAAGGTGGAAAACTGGGGAAGAACTTTGCTGTTGTCGATGTTGTGGGCAAAGTCATTGAAAATCCCGAAGTATACACGGATGTCAAAGGTGCCGTAACCAATGACTACCAGAAGTTCCTTGAGGAGAAATGGTTGAAGTCGTTGCGTAAGAAATATAAGGTTAAGGTAAACAAAGAGGTGCTAAAAACCGTTAACGGCCACAAATAATAAGGTGCGGATTCTTTATATTTGTCGGAAATTTGATTAACAGATGTCTCAATTCAGATTCTTGAGAATCCTTTATATCCTTCCGCTCGTGGCAATGTTGTTGTCCTGCCATAGCGAGACGCCGGTCGATGGTCGTGTACTGTTGGCCGAGGTGGGCACGTCGCGTCTCTACAAGGACGAAGTGGACCTGCTACTTGCGGTCAACAATTATGGTGCAGACAGTACGCGTTTCGTAGATGAGTACCTTGAACGTTGGGCGATGGAAGAACTCTATTATCATCAGGCAATCCACAATGTCGCTTCAAACAGCGAGATTGAGAAAATGGTAGAGGATTACCGCAAGAGTCTGGTTTTGAACCTATATCAGGAAGGGTTGGTGAATCAGCATTTGAGGGTTGGTATAGGAGAAAAGGAGATTGCAGCGTTTTACGATTCCAATATCCATCTGTTCGACTCTGACGAAGATATGTTGAAAGGATTGCTGGTAGTGTTGCCGGCAAAGGCTCCGCAAATCAACAAGGTGCGCCGGTGGTGTATCGACAAGACCCCCGAGGCTATGGAGGAACTTGAGAAGTACTGTGCCGAGCATGCTGAGACATATGATTATTTCAGGGATTCATGGCGCGATTCCGAGGATGTCTCCAAGCAACTGCCGATTACTTCGGCGCAATTGTTGGACAGGCTTTCAAGGAAGAGTACCATAGAATTCAAGGAGGACGGGCGTGTCTACTTTGTATGTGCCGACACTATCGTCAAGAAAGGTGAGGCAATGCCCATTGAACTGGTGGCGCCTGAAATACGCGAACTTATGCTCAATTCCCGCAAGGCCGATTTCATAAAGTCCAAGAAACAGGAACTATATGAGAATGCCAAGGCGGCCGGTGAGATTAAATTTTATAAACAGGGTCTTTGATGTCCCGATAAATGATGATGAAAAGAAATATATACAATTTTGTTTCTGTGCTTTGTGCAATATTTTCTGTGTGCAGCATAAATGCGCAGGATAATGTCATCGACCGTGTCGAGTGGGTTGTTGGCGATAAGGCAATCCTCAGGTCGGATATAGAGGAGACTATGCGCTTTTGGTTGAGTCAGGGCCGCAAGTTTGATGCCGATCCCTACTGTGTTGTGGGTGAGGATTTGGCCGTTCAGCAACTTTTTCTCCATCAGGCGGCATTGGACAGTGTGGAGGTTGACGAGACCAAGATTATGCGTCAGGTAGAGGCGCAGATGGACTATGTGATATCACAGATAGGTTCAAAGGAAAAACTTGAGGAGTATTTTGACAAGAACTCATCCGAGATTCGTGAGATGTATCGTGAGCAACTTTATAACATGGAAATGATGGAGGCCATGAAGGGCAAACTGGTGGGTGACATAAAGGTGTCGCCTTCTATGGTCCGCCGTTTCTACGAGTCCTTGCCAAAGGACAGTCTGCCTTTTATACAGGAACAGGTAGAGGTGCAGATTGTTACTCTTGAACCCGAAATAGATATTGAGGAGATTGAGCGCGTGAAAGGTGAATTGCGTGATTACACGGAACGTATAACAAGTGGTGAGACAAGTTTCTCTACAATGGCGCTCCTTTACTCCGAGGACCCCGGTTCTGCGCGTCGTGGAGGAGAACTCGATTTTATGGGACGCGCCGAACTGCAACCGGAGTTTGCGACAGTGGCTTTCGGACTCACAGACCCCAACAAAATTTCCAAGATTGTGGAAACCGAGTATGGTTTTCACATCATACAGTTAATCGAGAAACGCGGTGACCGTGTAAAAGTACGTCATATCTTGAGGAAACCCGCTCATTCAAGCGAGAATACCAAGAAAATGCTGCTGCATCTCGATTCTATAGCAACAGATATAAAGGACGGCAAATTTACGTTCGAGGAGGCCGCCGGTGCTATTTCGCACGATAAGGATACCCGCAATAATTATGGTATAATGTATAACAAGGCTACAGCCTCTTCACATTTCTCGCTTGAGGACCTTCCGGTTGATGTGGCGCGTGTGGTCGATGGACTTAAGGTGGGGGAAATTTCCCAACCGTTCACCTGGGTGCTCAATAACGGCAAGGCGGTGTGCGCCATAGCCAAACTGAAGTCAAGGACCGATGCCCACCAGGCGACCATCAACGACGATTATGTGACATTGAGCAACATGTATCAGGCAAGACTCAGTGAGGAACGCATACAGGAATGGATTAGGCAGAAGCAGAAGACAACCTATGTGAGAATTAATGAGGACAGCCGTTCGTGTGAATTCAAGTATCCTCATTGGCAGTTCTATGAAGATAAGCAGGATTGAGTGCATGCGTGCGTTGCTGCTGACGTTCCTTGTGATATACGTTCTCCCGGTTTGTGCGCAGGACGTCACAGGAGACAGTCTTTCTATGGAGAAGGACTATGTTCATATGCTGCATACCAATGTAACCCGTTTCGACGAGACAATCAATCCCGATGCATGGATTCTGGTCGGTGATGTCCGTTTCCGTCGTGACAGCATGTACATGTACTGCGATAGTGCCCACTATTTCCAGAAGAAGAATGCTTTTCAGGCCTTTGGCAATGTCCGTATGGAACAAGGCGACACATTGTTCCTTTATGGCGATTATCTTGACTTTGATGGTGAGACAAATATTGCCCGGGTGCGCAACAACGTGCGTCTCATTGACAAGAACTCCGTGCTTGAAACTGACAGTCTTGATTTTGACCGCAATGTGAATGTGGGGTTCTTTTTTGAGTATGGTATTCTCTCCGATGAGGGGAGTACCCTCAGTTCATACTATGGTGAATATGATGTCGATACCAAAGAGGCTCTTTTCCTTGATGACGTGAGCCTGGAAAATCCGCGTTTCAGAATGCTTTCCGATACGCTCCGTTATAGTACATACACAAAAATTGCAACAATCATAGGTCCCACGAATATATATGGCGACGAGTCTGAGATATATTCCGAGCGTGGGCGCTATAATACTGCAAACCGGCAGGCCGAACTGCTTGACAGGTCTGTATTGTTCAATGACAAGAAGGAACTGACGGCCGATTCCATCTTCTACGACGCAAACATCGGGTACAGTGAGGCTTTCGGTGACATAATATACTCCGATACTATAAACAGGAATATGCTTACCGGCGGATATGCTTATATGAACGAGATTGTCGATTCTGCATATGTCACGGAGCGTGCTCTTGTGGCGGACTTCTCGCAGAAAGATACTCTGTTCATGCATTCCGATACGATATGGGCGGTTTCTTACAACATTGATACCGATTCGCTATACCGGATGGTCAAGGCGTATGACAAGGTTCGGGCGTGGAGTGTTGACATGCAGGCTGTGTGCGATTCAATGGTGCTCGATTCGCGCGATTCATGCATGACCATGTATAAAGACCCTATTCTTTGGAATGAAGGAGTCCAGTTGTTGGGCGAGGTGATAAAAGTGTACATGGACAGCACGTCGATAGATTGGGTGCATATAATCAACCAGACACTTTATGTGGAACCTGTAGACAGTGTAAACTATAACCAGATATGCGGTAAAGAGATGAAATTCTTCTTTGATGAAGGACGTCTTGCCGAAATGCATGTCATCAGCAGCGTTAATGTGATATTTTATCCACTTGATGATGATGGATTCCATGTGGGCATGAATACGACAACTGCAGGTATGATAAAGGCGTATATTAAGGATGGTCAGGTTGACAAGGTCTTTGTTCCCAAAGAGGCCAGCGGCGTGTTCTATCCGATGAGTCAGCGCCCTATGGCTGAACGCTATCTTGACAACTTTGCCTTGTTCGATTATGTGCGTCCGCTTAACAAGGAGGATGTCTTCAATTGGAGAGGAAAGAGTGATGACATGAAACTCAAGGTGTTCAAGAGGGAAAGTGTTCCTTTGCCTACACTGGACCGTTTTAAAAATGATGACTGATAATGGGATATTTCAAGCAGAAAGAACCTCGCCGGTTCAACCATAAATATATTTTTGTCGATGAGCGCAAGGAGAAACTCGATAAGATTGTCGAAAGTGCCAAGCGTGACCTTGGTATGTTGCCGCCCAGTGACCAACCATACAGCGAGCGTCTTAAGGGTGCTTTTGTGAATGATGATTCACATCTTTCAAGGCACCGTGAGAGCGGTCCCCGTTTCTCTTATGCGTTCCTTTTTGTGGGACTTTTCGTTTGTTTTTTTCTGTTGTATTATATATTGAAAGGCATTTGGGTGCTGTAATTTTCAGATGGTGCAGGATATAATACATTTGTTGCCCGATTCGGTGGCCAATCAGATTGCTGCAGGAGAAGTGGTTCAGAGGCCTGCTTCTGTCGTAAAGGAACTCATGGAGAATGCTGTAGATGCAGGTGCTATGAGTGTGAAGGTTATGGTGACCGACGGCGGCAGAACTCTGATACAAGTTGTAGACGATGGCAAAGGTATGTCTGAAAACGACGCGCGCTTGGCCTTTGAACGTCATGCCACTTCAAAGATAAGCAGCGCCGAGGATTTGTTCTCTCTATCAACAATGGGGTTCCGTGGTGAAGCTCTTGCTTCTATCGCAGCTGTTGCGCAAGTAGAACTCCTTACACGCCGTGCCGGTGATGAACTTGGTACCAGAATTGCCATCTCGGGTTCCAGAATCGAGGAACAGGAACCTGCGGCGGTTCCTGTGGGCAGTAACTTCAAAGTAAAGAACCTGTTCTATAATATTCCTGCCCGCAGAAAGTTCCTCAAGTCCACGCAGACAGAACTCAATAATATAATAACCGAATTCGAGAGAGTCGCTTTGGTGAACTGTGGCATTGAATTCTCGCTTTCCCACAACGGAACAGGGATTATATCCCTGCCTCCCTCATCCTTCCGTCAGAGAATTGTCAACCTTTTCGGGAAGAAGATAAACTCGCAGCTGATAGAGGTCGGTGTCTCAAGTTCCCTGATTGATGTGAAGGGTTTTGTGGGCGCACCCGAGAGTGCCCGCAAAAAAGGAGCACTTCAGTTCTTTTTTATCAATGGACGCTACATGCGTCATCCCTATTTTGCCAAGGCCGTGGCCGAAGCATACGGTGATATAATCCCACCCGGTGAACTTGTGCCCTTCTTCCTCTCGCTTAATGTCGACCCGTCCCGCATTGATGTGAATATACATCCTACAAAAACCGAGATAAAATTCGAGGATGAACCCAGTTTGTGGAAAATCATCTGTGCGGCTGTGCGTGAGTCGCTTGGCCGTTTCAATGCGGCACCAAGTCTCGGCTTCGACGATGATGATATTCCGGATATCCCCGTAATGGACCTGTCCGGTACTTCGGAACGCCCTGTTTCTGCACCTCGCCTGTCGTATAAACCCGATTATAACCCCTTTAAGAATCATAACTCATCTTCCGGTTCTGGCGGTTCGTCGTGGGAAATGTTGTATGAAGGCAATCATGACAAGGTACCTGCGCTTGACCTGTCTCCTTTTGAAGATTTGCCCGACCATCTTGAAATCCAGTCTTCGCTTTCAGAGGATACCGGAGAACTCTTTGCACGAGAGGAGTTTGTGCCCATGTCCCAATATAAGGGTACATACATACTGGTACCTGTGAAATCGGGCCTCATGTGGGTACATCAGTGCCGGGCACATACAAGAGTGTTGTATGAGAAATACAGGAAACAACTTGAAGAGAGGGAGGCCCCGGTTCAGGGATTGCTTTTCCCCGAGCGTGTCGAGTTGTCTTTGGCAGAGAGTGCAGCAATGGATCCGTTGATTCCGGACCTTCTTTCCTTGGGTTTCGATGTCTCTTCATTGGGTGGCGGCACTTATGTCATTCAGGGAGTTCCGCCCAATCTTGACGGTCTTTCGCCTGTAAAACTTCTTATGGAGATGTTGCATGCTGCTATGGAACAGGTTGCGACAGCGCAGGAGAAACTGTATGATATACTTGCAGCAGTAATGGCCAAGGAAGTTGCTATAGTTCCCGGGCAGGTCTTGAGTGCCGATGAGATGAAGGTGCTTATCGATGATCTGTTCAGGACTTCTTTGCCTTCCCGTACTCCCGATGGCAGGAGTGTACTGTATATAATGTCGGATAATGAGATAGAGCGCTTGTTCGCAAAGTAATAGAGTGTGTTAAAAAAAGTTAATAGCATAGTTATTTGTCTCATCTTGTTGGGCGTCATTGTGAAAATTATGTAATTTTGCACAATAAATAGTGGTGTGGAATGCTGTTTTTTGTGGATTTTACCACGTCAGGTGTTTTGGTTAAACAAATTTATGTTTTGGCGTGTTTGAATAGTGCCCGCATTGCGATTTGAAGATTTTATAAATTAATATATTGATTCTAATTAGTTTAAGTATGAAAAAAATGATGATTTCACTGGCAATCGCTGCTATTGCCATGTTCTCTACTGCAAATGCACAGGAGACAGTAAGCGAGGTCGTAGTTCCTACTAAGAAGGACGCTGTGGTTACCAACGGTTTCGGCAGCAACTGGTTCCTTGGTGTGAATGGCGGTGTAAACCTCTATAATGGTGTAGTCATGAACGGCGAAAGCGTTTTCGATCACGTTTCTCCTGCACTCAATGTTTATTTTGGTAAGTGGCACACTCCCGGTTTCGGTTGGAGACTTGCTTATCAGGGTTTGAACCTTCAGACTTACAAGAAATTTGACCACTGTGCTTTCATGAACTTCCACATGGATATGATGTTTGACCTCTGCAACCTTATCGGTGGTTACAATGCAGACCGTGTATGGAGTCTTATTCCTTACGTTGGTGTTGGTTGGGCCGGCCGTTGGGCTATGACTCACGAGCAGGGTACAGGTCGCATGACATCTGGTAGTGTTACCGGTACATTGTCTGCAAACTATGGTCTTATCAACTCTTTCCATGTAGCAAAGCACTGGGATATCAACCTCGAGTTGGCAGGTTGGTTCTTCCGCAACGGTTTCAGCGGTGTTGTTGGTCAGTCTGGTCACGATATGATGTGGTCTGCAAACATCGGTGTTGCTTACAAGTTCAACAAGGTTGGTTGGGAGAATGCTGTTGATGTGCCCGCTCTCCAGGCTGTTTATACAGCTGCTCTTGGTGAGTTAATGGCTGACCTTAACAACGCTCAGGCTGAGAACGCTAAGCTCAAGAAGGATTACAACGCTCTCAAGAACGAGTATGACAAGCTTAACAATGCTTACAACGAGTTGAAGAACAAACCAAGCTTCATGGATGTTAAGGAGTCTGTATTCTTCGCATTCGGTTCTTCTAAGATTGCTTCTAAGAAGGAGCAGCTGAATATCGAGGCTTATGCTAAGGCTGCTGCTGAGGCTGGCGTTAAGTTGAGAGTTGTTGGTTACACAGACGTTATCGGTACAGACGAGTACAACAAGGGTCTTGCTGCTGATCGTGCTAATGCTGTTGCTGAGGTTCTCAAGGCTGCAGGTGTTAAGGATGTTGAGGTTGTAGTTGTTGGTGAGTCTGAGGAGTACAGCAACAAGTATCTCAACCGTCGTGCGGTAATCGAGATTGCTAAGTAATCATATATTTATAGATTGCATACCGGTGGGCGAACTTTTGTTCGCCCACTTTTTTGTCATATGACCCGCTTTTGCGCTTTTGCTGGCTCAGTAGCAAAAAGGTGTGGGTTGACAAAATATTTGCGGTTGTAATGAAAAAGAGATCCATTGATAATGCTGTCTTGCCGTAACCCACGCGGCACAAACTTTGTCTGTGCTTCGCGTGACCATTTACTGCCAGCATT
>JAFQUE010000057.1 GCA_017408685.1 Bacteroidaceae bacterium
TGCGACGAAGGAACCTTTAGGTTCCCCGAGGAGTGTGCTTTAGCACTGATGCGCGACTGAAGAATGTCGCTTGCGACTTGTGAACAAAGCGCAAAATGACTGTTTTTGCAGTGCCGGGCGCTTTGGTTCTTTCACGCGATGAAAGAACATGATAGAACGACTAAAAAAGAATACAAGATAACAGGTTAAGGGTAAGTTTGTTGAAGAATACAAAAATTCTCATTCCTGTTCATATACTATCTCAAGAAGTATGCCCCCCAATTTTTGCTAGTGAGCCAGTAAACATATCATAACATTATACAAGGAATGCTCGCCACGTGGCGAGCATTCCTTGTATAATTGCGGTTACCTTTATATTACATTTCGGCCCAGATGTTGTCCCAGTCGCTGCGGTGTTCTGCAGCGTCGTATTCGTCGGCCCAGTCATCATCGTTGTTTCCTTGGTTCGGCTTTCCCGGGATGGATACCGCAATTAGATTAAGCGTGCCCAGTTCTATAATTTCTGCAAATGGTGATGTGTATCGTTTTTTCATAGTATAATTCTTCTTTTGGTCGTGTCGTGTATGACACGTTGTCGTGCTGTGCGTCAGTACTTGCTTGTTTGCAAGATTTACTTTACAAGTATCTTCTTGCCGTTTTTGATGTATATGCCATTGGTGGGGTTCTCTACAGGACGGCCGTTGAGATCGTAGTAGATGTCAAGGCCTTCAATATCACTCAGGTCAATCATTATGCTCTCAACATCGGTTGTGTTGCTGTTGTTGTCAATCCTGCCGATGCTGAACATAAGTCCCTGCGCACCTGGAGTAACCTGCAACCACCAACGGAAAGCACCCAATGGAATTCCGCTTGTGTTGGTGGGCCTGGGCCTTTTGAGTTCGCCGCCAGTCATTGCATAGAGATAGGGCGGTTGTGTGTGGTCGGCCTCTTTGAGCGCTGTTGCTGCATATTGCCCGGTAAAAGTGTATGTAGTGCCGCTTTCTCCATTGAAACTTATGCTTGTGGAAATTACAGGGGCTGTGCCATCGACGTCGGTGTTGCTTGTATAAACACGGTGCAACGGGTCGCCGTCGGTGTCATTTCTGTGGGACTGTGATATGGTTATTGTGTGCTCGCCTATCTCCTTTGCTCTAATGAGGTAGAGTTTGTGAGGTTCAACTTTGTCCTCGACAATGTCGGCCATTGCATAGAACATCTCCCCGGTCTCCAATATGCTGTGTATCTTTGCAACCTCGAACTTCTCGCTCCAGTCGCTATAGACAAGTTCTACCGGAACATACAATGCCTGCCAGTTGGTATTCTTGAAGTTGCGGATGTAGGACACCATGTTGTACTCGTTGTACGCTGGGTCGGTGGTCTGCTGGCCGAATGTGATTGGTTTCTCCAGGAACAGTGTCTCGCTGTCGCGTATTTCGTAGTTGGTTTTTGTTACAATCGTTGTTCCGGTACTGTCATCGCCACTTTCGTTGTCATCGGCAGGGTTGTATATGAATTGACCCCAATATTCGTGTGCTGCATATTTTGCAATGCTTTGTCCGGGTACAATCATTGTGACTCTTGAGGCATCCATGTTGTGGAAGGCATTTTTGTCCGGTATTGCAGGCGGTTCAAGAGCGTCGCATCTGATGGTGATGATGCCGGTGCACTGGAAAAACGCCTTGTCTCCTAAACTTTTTATGGTGTATGGCATTGATACTGATGTAAGGTTGCGGCATAGTTTGAATGCGTTGTCGCCTATGACTGTAACAGTGTACTCCTGTCCGTTGTAGGTAACTGTTGCCGGGATAAAGACCTCGCCGCTATAATTGCCATTGCCGTTTGGAACAACTGTTGCCTCGCCTGTTGCAGGTTCGTTGAACTCATAGGTGACTCCGTCGATAGTCGCTTTCTGTGCTGTGGCGGGTAGGGTGGACAGTATTGTCAGCACCGCCAGTAAAAAGAGTGCCTTTTCCATAGTATCTGTGCTTTTATAATATCAAAAAAAAGAACAAACCCGGTAAAGGGTCTGCTATCACCTATAAACTCATAGTCTGCAAGAATGGTGGCTGCCATTTATGTGGCTGCGCTGTTCTTGCAGAATGATAGTTGTCCTTCTTTGCGAGTTGTTCGTTTTTTTTGCGTTTCAGGTGCGGAATGCACCTTTCGCAGAAAAACAGTTGCAAAGGTATCTCTTCTTATTATATTGTGCAAGTTATTGTGTTGTAATAATTAAACATTTGTCACATTTGCTATTGGGGGGGGGTAATTTTGTCAGCAAAAAGCCTGTTTTTAAAGCAAAATGTCAGAATTGCAGCAGTTGAAGTGGCGTTTCCTGTCAAAATGAGACAAGGGGATTTCTACAGTTTCCACGAGTTCAAAGTAATTGACGACTAAATACAAATACCCCCGGGGCTACCTTGTTATATAGGCGGTTCCGGGGGAATTGTTTCATTCAGCACCTTTGGGCTATGCTATTGTAAGATGTCTGCGACGGAGTGCTGTCAGTACGCTTTCCGAAGCAATTGGATTCAGCCCACGGAAAGTTGTGCGGCTCTTTAGTTCTGCGAGTGACATTACAAGCAATAATTTTGCAATACATTCATCAGCAAATGAATTGCTTACAACATTTACACCAGTGAAGTCTAACACAACAAGGTCATTCTGCTCAATCAATGGCTGCAAAGATTCACGCACACGCTTACCCAAAGGGCGTGTACCTAAATTCTCACCGTATTCTCTAAAATTAAAAGTTACCATAGTTCAGTCAATTCATTGTCATTCAAGAATGTTTCATTATATTGTGCAGCCACATTAGCACGGTTGGCAACAACATCAGCCGGATTAATCTCCTTGTTTGTGTGAAGCTGTAGATAGACTATTGTGCCTTGCCAAAAGTCACTATCTTTTGTTTCTTCGACACCGTCCTGTACTTGCATAGTGTGTTTACCGGAACGGACTTCAAAAACCAATCCTGCATCCCTTGAAAGCAACGATGTTGAGTACAATCCAAATCCCATACCTTTACCGTCAGTAATGGCATCCTTAATACCTATTTTCAACGCATCAGGTTCAGATATTCTGGCATATTCTGTATTTTCCGAGAGTGATGCCTGTACACCAATGCCATCGTCTGCCACCAAGAA
>JAFQUE010000058.1 GCA_017408685.1 Bacteroidaceae bacterium
AAACTCAAAAGGAAAAACCTCCAGTGCCTCAGGTTCTGCAGCTCCGAATTTGATGACAAAATTCTCAATTGAACCATTACGCTTTACAGATACATCTCCAGAGTAATACATTGCATTCTGTAACTCATAAATTGAGCCACCCGCCTCAACCTCAGGACAAACGGCACACATTCCATCCGGTGTCTGACGGTTCCAACTGAAATCCCAACTGCCGTCACCTATCCACGAAGGATGCTCCAAACGATATATACGCTCCGAGTTCTTGATAACACGGTTGTACGACAGGTCGAACTTTACCTGCACTGCGATAAGATATACCGCAGCAAAGGCCACCGCCATACCAAGTATATTCAGTGCAGAAGAAGTGATATACCTTTTCAGCAATATTATGAAGTTCCTTAAATACATAATAGTCTTTTTATCATTTGTTTATTGCTTCGACAGGATTGTCATTAGCGGCCTTGTATGAACAGGCTGTGACGGTAAGCACTGTTATGAGGGCAACCAATGCTATGGCAAGCAGATATACCCACAGGGCAAAAGGCGCCTGATAGACAAACTGCTCTGTCCAGTACTTGATTATCACAAAACCGAGAAGCACGGCAACTACAGAACATATTGCAAGCACTTTAAGATATTTGCCGTTGAACATTGCCAGTATGCTGCTCACCGCTGCGCCATGTACACGACGTATTCCAATCTCGCGGCGGCGGTACTGTGTCTCAAAGTGTACAAGACCGAAGACTCCTATTATCGAAATCAATATCGAAAGTACCGTGAAAAGGATGATAAGTGAAGCCAGTTTGCTTTCCTTCTTGTAATTGCTCTCAAGTTCGGAGTCGAAGAATGAGATATCGTAACTGTCGGCCGGCACGTCGGGCGCATACTCTGCAATTGTCTTGGCTATGAACTCACGCACAGCAGCAACATCTGCTCCCGGTGTTGTACGTACATACATTTTATTCATCACACGCCAAGGATACTTGCCGAAGATGTAGAACGCGAAAGGCTCAATGTTGTACTGCATGGGACGGAAGTTGAAATCCTTGCATATACCTACCACCTCGGTACCTGAACGGTGACCCGAAATGACATCGCCCACCTTCAGACCAAGCTTGTGTGCGGCGTCCTCGTTGAATATATACGCACCGTTTACATTGCGTTCATCGCTGCTGAGGAAATCGCGACCATCGACTATGTCAATCCCCATAAACCGTAGGAAGTCCCACGAAACAGGATATACCTGGAAATATATGCTCTGGTCGTTGAAACCGCGCCCCCACTGCATTCTTGATAGTTGAATGAATGAACCGTCGGCAAAAGTGACATCCTCTATCTCGGGGTTCTTCATCAGACTCCCGGCAAAGGCGTCGCGCCTGCCGTAAGACAATCCATTCTCCGGGTCATAGGACTCGAATACCGTTTCGCCCGGCAGATGGTTTACCACAAGAAGATTGTTCTTGTTGAAGCCCATGTCATGTGTGAGCATGTAATCATACTGTCTGTAGATTGAAAGCGAACAGATGACAAGCGTTATCGAAATGGTATACTGCACGGCCACAAGCGTGTAGCGCAAACGCCTACCCGGCGCCGTGGCCTGAAAACCTCCCATTACCATAGCCGGCGAGAAACGGGTAATGTACCATGCAGGGTATATGCTCACGATTATTCCTGTAACGAGAGCGACAGCAGCGACTGCCACAGCAACACCTGCATTGTCGCCGAATGCTATTGAGGTTGATATGTGCTCGGTAAGCGGTGTCTCCATGAACATGCCTACAATAACCGCTGCACCGCAGAGAGCTACAAGCACAAGGCCCACTGTTTCAAATACAAAGTTCAGGCGCAGGGTGAAGGATGATGCTCCGAATACCTTGCATGTATTTATTGTCTTTATGCGCACAGGAATGAGTGCAAAGAAGAAATTGACGAAGTTTATGAGCGCAATGGCCATTATAAGTACTGCAATGGCAAGGAGCGTATATGTTGTGGCCTTATTGCCGGTTGCGTGCGCAGAACCGCTGACATCTGTTGAGAAATATAGTTCTGTGAGCGGGTTAAGACGTGGATTGACACGTCTGAGGAATTCGGCAATATCCTCTTCACTTACATTCTGGGCTCTTAGCGATTCAACAACATTGTTCCTCAGTTTATCGCAGACATTATCGGGCGACACCCCATCACCCAACACCAAATAATAGGGGTTGTTCCAGTTGTTAGGGTTGTCATCCTCCTGCGGGAACATTCCTCCCCAACCGTCGCACTCATCAAGAATGCTGGGCGAGGGCGTGTCCTTGCATATTGCAATGACCGTTGCTGTATTCTCCTCGCTTGCCTCGCGGCCATAGCATATCACATCACCGGCCGAGATGTTGAATTTCCTTGCCGCAGACTCCTTCAGCACCAATGTGGAATGGTCGAGGAAATTGTCAAGCGAACCCTCAATTATCTCAAGCCCGAAGATATCAAGTCCTTCACGCTCCGCCTCGCACAAGTCGAAATAGAGATACTCTATTCCCTTGTCGCTCTTCCGTGAGTAATCGGAATTGATGTTGTAATGCCCTGTTGGCCATATTGTAGCACTTTTCTCTATTTCGGGTACACCATTGCACAGGTCATCGGGCAACTGGCGAGCCCACGTGGTGCTCCAGTACCCCTCTTCGGCCCAGTGGGGATATTCAAGGCGGTATATGTTCTTTGCATTAGGGATGGCCTTGTTGTATGAGAGGTCATAGTTTACCTGCACCATTATGATGTAGACCGCCGCAAAGGCAACCGCCATACCCAGTATGTTAAGCAATGAAGAGGTCGTGTACCTTTTCAAAAGCATTATAAAGTTCTTGAGATACATAGTAATTTTTTAATTGTTCTGTTTTGGTTAGTTTAAAATAAGCACTTCGTTGTCACCGAAATTGTCGTATGATGATGTTATCACCTTTTCGCCGGGTGCAAGACCATCGAGAATCTCATAGTACCTTGGGTTCTGACGTCCTATGCGTATATCGCGGCGGTAGGCCTTCTCGCCTGTCTCATCCACAACATATATCCAACGCCCGCCTGTCTTCTGGAAGAACGCCCCTCGCGGGATGTAGACAGCCTCGACAGGCTGCCCCAACTGAAGATTGAGATTATATGTCTGACCGGTGCGTATGTTGTCGGGAAGTTCGCCACCGAACGTAAGGTCCACTTTGAACTTTCCGTCACGCACCTCGGGATAGACCTTTCTCAAAAGCATATCGTAACTGTTATCCTGACGCATGAATGAGGCTGTTAGTCCTGTTACCACACGGTCGATATAATGCTCATCGACCATTGCAGTAACCTTATAGGCCGAGAGGTCGTTTATCTGTCCTATGGCACTGCCTTGTGAGAGTGTCTGCCCAAGAACGACATTGAGCATACCCAGTTCTCCGTCAATAGGAGCCTTTACCTTGAGGTTATCCACACGCTCGCGTATAAGCTGCATATTGAGCTGCATTGAGCGAAGGTTCTCATCGAGCTGCGCTACCTGCACGGTGCGGTAGAGAGAGTCCTGTTTCTGTCGCTCGCGCACCAGGGAACGCCTGCTGAGTGCAAGTTCATAATCCTCCTTCGACTGCAAGTAGACCTCGCGGGCAACAAGTTCCTCATTGAGAAGCTCCTTGTTCTGCTCGTATGCCCGCTGCTTGCGGGTAACTTCAAG
Organism: Bacteroidaceae bacterium; assembly: GCA_017408685.1. Lineage (GTDB taxonomy): Bacteria > Bacteroidota > Bacteroidia > Bacteroidales > Bacteroidaceae > HGM04593. The sequence continues at coordinate 3,683 of JAFQUE010000058.1, forward strand.
GTCCAGCATGAGCATCTCCTGACGGAGCGAAAGACGTTCCTGTTCCATTGAGATAAGTGTATTGCGCAGAATGTTCTGCTTCTCGGCAAGGTCGGCCTCGGACTGCAGAATCTGCATTGACAGTTGCTTGTTCGACATCTCAAGGATTACATCCCCGGCTTTCACCGTCGTTCCCTCCTCGGCAACCACACGTTCCACCACACCGCTCTCGAGCGGCGAGAGTTGCATTGTAGTCATTGGCTGCACGGTTCCGCTCAGGCTGACATAATCGTTGAACTCGCCCTCCTCGACGTTTGATACAGTAACTGTTGCCGTGTTCACACGCAGCGTTGTCGTGTTCTCCTTAAAAAGCAACCATACTATGAGCACAACAATAAGTACTCCGAACAGATAAGGCAGACTCTTCTTGCTGAAAACAGCACGCCAACCGGTTTTCTTCTCTAATTTTATATCCATAGCAGTTTAGAAGTTGTTTAAATTTCTAATAAAAGTTTTTCTTATATCAAAAGCTGTTATTTCGTTGTTTTTTATATTCAAAAATGTCTGTTTCCACCTTTTCCGCGGTTACATGGCCCGCTATGTGCCCTTTAAAAAGGAGCAAACATCCTATTTTTGCTCTATAAAAAACTAAACGATATAAATTTAAACAGCTTCTTATATTTTATTCGTTTCTTACAATTACAAATGGTATTCCGCTATAATAGTCAACCATACGTTTCTCAATCATATATTGCAGTTGTGAACGCAGACGGTCGGACTTTGCCTGCAGCAGTGTTGTCGCAGCACTTTGCAACTCAATGGCCGTTACAAGACCTTTCTCAAATTTAGCGGCAATGCCGTCATATGCCAATTGCGAGGCCTCAACTTTCTTCACAGCCTGATTGTAGAGTTTTCCGTACCCATCCATCCTGCGGCATGCCTGCACAACCTCACTTTCAACAGAGTTGCGCACTGCAACAAGTTCAAGTTCGGCATTGCGCAAAGCATTGCGTGATGAACGCACCGACGCATTGCGCCCAAGATTGGAGAATATTGGCAAAGACATTGAAACACCGACATATTCGCCGCTGTTGTTCCAGAACTGCGATGAAAAAGAGGGATATGCCTGCCTGTTGTCAAAATTTGTATAGTAATTTGTGTTTATTCCCGCCGAAAGGCTTATTGAGGGGAACCATGCTGCTTTTGCACGTGCATAGTTCAGTTTCGATTCCTTTACAGCAAGTTCCGAAGAGAGAACCTGGACATTGCTTTCAAGAGCATGCTCGACAACATCGCACATTGGTTGCCCCTCTCGGAGAACGACAAACCCTTCATCCCCGATAACTTCAAGCGGTGTGGTCTGCGGATAGTTCATTACCTCACGCAATGCAATCCATGCCATTGCAAGGTTATTCTGCTGCTCGGCAAGCAGGTAGTCATAGTTTGCTTCCTGTGCCGCAATCTCGGCAACCTCAGCAGCACTCTTGCGCCCCAGTTCATGGAGTTTCTGTGCCTGACGCAGAGTCTTGCGCGAAGCGTCAAGGTGCTCAACTGCAATATTTACCGCACCTTTATAATAGACTACATCGGAGTAGGCCCTCATAACCTCCATTGCCACCTTGTCACGTGCAATCTGCAAGTCACTGTAACCGCGCTCACGTGCTACCTTTGCCGCACGGATGGCATTCACATAACGCAAGCCGGCAAAGAGTGGCATTGAAGCCGACAGGCTGTATGAATTACCGAATGTAGAGACTGTTGTATAACTGTTTGTCTCTGGGTCAATGGAACGCCCGAAATTTGTAGAAGCCGACACACCTGCCGAAACCGACGGGAACAATGCGGCAACAGACTGCTTGTAGTTCATCTTGGCATTATCAAGAACATTCTCCTGCTTGCCCACCGAAATAGAGTGCTCCACTGCATACTGCATGCACTCATCCATTGTCATTACCTGCGCAGGCGCATTCATAAACGCAATACATCCTGCAATGATTATAATAAAAACTCTTTTCATACAAAAATCTTTCTGCAAGAGTACGTGCCAAAAGCGTGCCAAAGTACACAAATTATTAACGCACAATAAATTAAGCAAAATTACCGACATTGTGTTTTGTCAATTTTTTGGACAGGCAATGTAAAAGCATTGGACAACCGGAACAAATATGTGGGATATACAGAGTCACAACCTATCGGATATTTTTATAATTTTGCAGCAAATTTGATATACAAGTGCACAACAGACACCACAGGAAACAAGCCAACAATTACACGAAGAGTTTCAACGCCATTGTTCCGTTTTGGAATTACCTCTTCGACTGATTCTGTTAACCGCAGCCCTGCTGTGGCACAATCTGTATAACAATCACATTTTATTTAATCATATAATTTTATTTTAATGAGTAAAAAACATTTGCTCACGACGGCATTGGCCATGCTGTTGTGGGTATGCGGAACATATGCTCAGGAGCGTGTCATGAGCATAAGCGAACTGTTCAACCTGTGCGATACCAACAGTACAGGAATTGAGATGGCACGCGCGACACTAAAGCAGGCTACCGAAGGCGTCGAGGCTGCAAAGAGTGCAAGACTGCCCCAGGCAGAAATATCCCTTTCGGCAAGTTTCCTTGGCGACGGGTTTGTAATAGACCGCGATTTCGGAGGTGCCATGAAGGCGGAAATTCCACACTTCGGGAACAACTTTGCACTGAAGGCCTCACAGGTAATATTTGCCGGTGGAGCAATTAATTCAGGCATAAAGCAGGCCGAACTGCAGAGAGAGATTGCTGCACAAAATCTTGAGGCAACACGCCAGAATATACGCTTTATGGTTCTTGGCAATTATCTTGAACTTTACAAACTGCAGAACCAGGCGAAAGTATACCGCAAAAACATTGAGCAGACCACTCTTCTTGTGGAACAGATAAAGGCGCGTTACAATGAAGGTATCGCACTCTGCAATGACGTAACACGCTATGGGTTACAACTTGAACAACTGCACCTGGCACTGAGTGAGGTAGAGAGCGCAATAAGCATTATGAATTATAACATTACAACGACACTCGGACTACCGTCCTCAACAGTGTTAATACCTGACAGCACACTGCTTGAAGAGCAGGTTCAACCAACAACCAATGAGGAGTGGTTGCAGATGGCCGAAAGGAATCCCGGAATACAGATTGCAGACCTCAACCTGAAAATCCAACAGCAGAAGGAGCGCACGGCAAAGGCCGGACGCCTGCCGCAGATTGCCTTGGTGGCCGAGAACAACTTCAACGGCCCGATAACAATTGAGATACCCGCCATAAACAAGAACTTCAACTACTGGTTCATTGGTGTGGGATTGCGATATGACATCTCCTCACTATGGAAAAGCAATAGCAGGATACGTACTGAAAAAGCCGGGACACTGCGCGCACAGCACAGTGCGGACTTCGCACGCGAAGAAACCCGCATTGCAGTAAACAGTGCATTCATAGGACTGCAGCAGGCATTCAAGCGCATGCGCACACAAGAGAAAAGTGTTACACTCGCTACTGAAAACTACAACGTGATAAACAACCGTTACCTTAACGGACTCGCACTCGTGACAGAGATTATTGACGCAAGCAATTCTTGCCTCAGCGCCGAACTGCAACTTGTGAACGCACACATAAACATCATTTACAGTTACTACAACCTGCAACGTGTTGCGGGTACATTATAATAAAAACCGGAAAAACAAAAATCATGGAAAACCAGAATAAACCAAAGAGAATTGCAACTATTGTAAACGTACTCATACTCATTGCAGCAGTTGCCGGCATTGCCTGGATTGCGTCACAATTCATACACATTGGGGTGGAATACACCGACAATGCACAGGTTCGCCGCAACATCACCCCAATAAATTCACGCGTGCAGGGTTTTATAAAAGAAATCCGTTTCAACGAATTCCAGAATGTAAAAAAAGGCGACACGCTTGTTATTATCGAGGATACGGAATACCGCTTGCGTGTGCTACAGGCTGAGGCTTCGCTGCAAAGTGCACGGCAGAACCGTGAGGCTGCAGGTACTACTGCAAGCACAGCCAAGAACAACATTCATGTGAGCAGCGCTGCGCTTGCCGAACTTGAAGTGCTGCTCGGCAATGCGAGGACCGAGAAGGAACGCTATGAAAAACTGCTTGCTCAGGGCGCAGTAACGCGACAGCAGTATGACGGCGTGGAGACACACTACGACGCCACACTGGCAAAATACAACACCATGAAGCAACAACGCAAAAGCACTACGTTGGTTAGCGACGAACTCGCATTGCGCCTTGAACAGCAGAACACTCTTGTTGAACTTGCGGAAACCGCCCTCGAACTGGCCGGGTTGAACCTGTCGTATACAGTAATCACCGCTCCAGCCAATGGCATTATGGGGCGCAAGAACATACAGGAAGGGCAACTGATACAGCCGGGACAGGCTGTGGGCAATATTGTAGAGGATGACGAAATTTGGATTACCGCCAACTACAAGGAGACACAGATTGCAAACATAAAGGAAGGCTCGGCTGTAGAAATTACAGTGGACGCTGTACCCGATGTGACTTTCAAGGGTATTGTGCGCTCAATATCCGACGCCACAGGCGCTCAGTTCTCACTTGTGCCCACCGACAACTCTGCTGGCAATTTCGTGAAAGTGCAACAGCGAATACCCCTGCGCATTGAGTTCACAGGAGAGAACAGCACGGATGACCTTGCCCGCCTGCGCAGCGGAATGAATGCGGAATGTAAAATAGCATACTGATGAGTGGCAATTGGCAACCAGGCCCATTCCGCATTCCCACATTCAAGGATTGGGTCCCGCATAATGTAAGGTTCGGAATGCTCATTGCATTCGCTTTCTGTTTCCAGCTTGTGGGTGGAGTATATCTTGGAGGCATGAACCAGATGATGGGTAGCCGCGCCCTTATGCAGGAAGAGATTATGATGGCGGGATACTCATCATTCATCGGACTCACAATAACATTCCCTCTGCTGTTCAGAATAAAGTTCCGTTTCAAGTCACGTAACATAATAATGTGCGCGGCACTGGTTCTTGCAATATGCAACATCATTACCATGCACAGCAACAATACTTTTGTATTGTGTATGGCCGGGTTCATTGCCGGAGCATGCAGACTCACAGGAACATTCGAGTGCATGTCGACGCTACAGGGCAAACTGGCACCTAACCATGACCAGACAATATTCTTCTGCGTTCTCTTCTGCATTATTCTCACTGCCATCCAACTCTCGGGTGTGGCCGTGGTGTACATGGATATATATTACAACTGGGAGTATATGCACCTCATAGGTGCAATGCTCATGCTCGCAGTTACCCTGTGTGCTGTGACAATGATGAAGAACATACGCCTAATGGAGATAATGCCTTTCAAAGGAATTGACTGGATTGGGATGATACTATGGAGCATTTTCCTGCTTTCGGGCAGTTTCACGGTGCTCTTCGGCAAGCATTTTGAATGGTTGGAATCGCCACACATACGCACAGGAACAGTAGTGTGCATTTTGTCGCTACTGCTTGCTGTAAGACAAATGCTGCGCGCCAGGCAGCCCTACTTTGACCCGGAACTGTTCCGCTTCAAGAGCCTGCATATTGCCTGCGGGCTCATAATGATGATGGTGCTGCTGCTTGCCACCCCAAAAGCAATTGAGGGTGCCATGCTTGGCGGAATTCTACATTTTGACAGCGAGGCTACAATGAGTATAAATTGGACTGTTGTGGCAGGCGGTGTGCTCGGTTCGCTCAATGCATTCTACTGGCTTGCGCTGAAGAGAGTACGTTATAAATGGATTATCCTCTTGGGGTTCACCTGCCTTGTAGGTTACCAGGCGACCATGTACTTCACAATAGACCCGCGCATGACACTTGAAATGTTCTACCTTCCGTCATTGCTGCACGGGTTCGGGTACACCACCCTTTATGTGGTGCTCACGCTCTATGCAATAAGGCAGATACCTTTCAAATTCTTTCTGCAACCGGTGGGAATACTTGGATTCATACGTACCGGTGTGGGAACGGCTGCCGCCGCTGCCCTTGTGACACAACTGATGACATACTTGATAGCCTGTAACAGCATGACACTTGGTATGGAATTGGACAATGTCAACACCATGGCAGCAAACATGCCGGCAGGAGCGCTCTACGGAGCACTCATTCAACAAGCCATGCTTGTGAGCATGAAACAGATACTCGGTTGGTTCACTATTGGTGGGATAATACTGTTGCTGCTTGTACTCACAATGCCATATATAAAGACAAGGTTCCGCGGAATGCCAAGCATAAAGAACTACCGCAATATTTTAAAGGCGTTATACAGGAGAAAGAAGGAGTAAAGAACAAACACCCCGTAAAGCTTTACGGGGTGTTATACATATAAGAGAAATTTTATTCACCTTTATACATAAAAAGGTAAGTCTCATCAGAGAATTCATGATTAACCCTGTCTCGACGTATCATTCTTGCCGTATCGGACCAAAAAGCCTTGTCATCATCGAGTATAAAACGCATTACCGTATCACTGAGCATTGTCATGACAATGCGACAAGTCCAATGATAGTGAAAGACCACATCCTATTTTCGCGGTTCACCGCAAAGATTAAAAGGAATATTTTTTTCATAATGTCAATACTCTATAGGAAAATAAATTTCACCCTCTCGTTAACATAACTTTCGCTCGTTTATATGTATCTTCGCAACATTGACACGTAAACAGCAGCAACTATGGTACTGAACTATATTTGGATAGCATTTTTTCTCCTGGCATTTATTATTGCGCTGGGGAAACTCATATTCTTGGGCGACACAACGGTGTTCCCTGCAATAATGGACTCTACGTTTGCACAGGCAAAGAATGCGTTCGAGATATCATTGGGACTGACCGGTGTGCTATCGTTGTGGATGGGTATTATGAAAATTGGCGAAAAAGGCGGCCTTGTGGCGGCGCTTGCCCGGTTGCTTAGCCCGGTTCTTTGCAAAATATTCCCCGACATTCCCAAAGGACACCCGGCCATGGGAACAATGTTCATGAACTTTTCGGCAAACATGCTGGGGCTTGACAATGCGGCAACTCCAATGGGACTTAAGGCTATGCAGGAACTACAGGAAATAAACCCCAAGAAAGACACCGCAAGCAACCCAATGATTATGTTCCTGGTACTGAACACATCGGGCCTCACACTCATTCCCATAACCGTGTTGCTCTACCGTGCCGAGATGGGTGCAGCAAACCCCACTGACGTGTTTATCCCCATTCTGCTTGCCACAACAGTGTCGACGCTTGTGGGACTTATAGTTACCAGCATATACCAGCGCATAAACCTGTTCAACCGCACAATGCTGCTCTTCCTCTTTGGAATATGCGCGCTCATTGCGGGTGGTACATGGGGCATGCTGCAGTTGTCGCAGGTACAGATTGAGATTGTATCGACATCGCTCGCAAACATCATACTCTTCTCGGTAATAATATTATTCATTGTTGCCGGAATGAGGGCAAAGATAAACGTATACGACGCTTTCATTGAGGGCGCAAAGGAGGGATTCGGCACGGCAGTGCGCATAATCCCCTACCTCATTGCCATACTCGTTGCCATTGGGGTATTCCGCGCTTCGGGCGGCATGGACGTGATTATGGACGGCGTGGCATGGTGCGCCAATGCCGTGGGACTGGGCGATGATTTCGTGGGTGCACTGCCAACGGCTATAATGAAACCGCTAAGCGGCAGCGGAGCACGCGGAATGATGATTGACGCCATGAACACATATGGTGCCGACTCGTTTGCAGGGCGCTTGGCGTGCCTGTTCCAGGGTGCTACAGACACCACATTCTACATACTGGCCGTATACTTCGGCAGTGTGGGAATACGCAAGACACGCCACGCCGTTACATGCGGACTGCTTGCCGACCTTGCCGGAATAATAGCAGCAGTGATTATTGCATATATATTCTTTGGATAATCTTATAATCAATATTATGATAACATACCAGACCGAGGGCGTAAAGATGCCCGCGATAAAGAGACGTGAAACAACAGCATGGATAAAGGCAGTTGCAGCCACATACGGCAAGAAGGTGGGCGACATCGCCTACATTTTCTGCGATGATGAGAAGATTCTTGAGGTAAACCGCGAATACCTGCAGCACGACTACTACACCGATATTATAACATTCGACTACTGCGAAGGCGACATCATCAGCGGCGACCTTTTCATATCACAGGACACCGTGCGCAGCAACAGCGAGATGGTCGGTGCCACATACGAGCAGGAACTGCACCGTGTAATAATCCATGGCATACTCCACCTGTGCGGAATAAACGATAAGGGCGAGGGAGAACGCGAAATTATGGAGGCGTGTGAGAACAAGGCGCTGGCAATGAGACATGTAAGTGACTAAAAGCGGATTACAGCGCTAAATTTTCAGTCCATCAAGCATTCTGCAGAAGAGTTCCATACCTTCGCGTATCTCACTGACAAGAATATACTCGTTGGCCGTGTGAGAGCGCGCTGTGTCACCCGGGCCCATTTTCAGTGTAGGCACATCAATCAACGCCTGGTTCGAGAGTGTGGGCGAACCGTAAGGCTTGCGGCCCATTTCCACAGCACGCTTTACAAGCGGGTGCTCAAGAGAAATAGACGATGAATTGAGGCGTGTTGAACGTGCCTTGACATCGCTGACCACATTCGATTTTATTATTTCAAGCAGTTCGCAGTTAGAATAGCATTCATTGCTGCGTATGTCTACAACATAACTGCAACTGTCGGGTATTACATTGTGTTGTGTACCGGCATTTATCTGCGTTACAGTCATCTTGACATCACCGAAAAGTTGCGATGACTTGGGGAATTTGTATGTGCGGAACCAATTTATGTCCTCAATGGCCTTGTACATCGCATTAACACCTTCGTTACGCGCCGCATGCCCCGACACACCCTTTGCAACACAATCGAGCACCATAAGACCCTTTTCGGCAACAGCCGGGTGCATTCCGGTGGGCTCGCCTATTATGGCACAGTCAACAGGGGGTAGCAAAGGAATAACCGATTCAATGCCATTCTTGCCCGAAACCTCCTCCTCGGCCGAGACAAGGAATATTGTATTGTATGCCTGTTTGCTTTCGCATATCTTGTAGAACACCTGCAACATTGTAACCAATGAGGCTCCGTCGTCGTTGCTGCCAAGACCATATATTCTGTCGCCTTCGACAATGGGAGTGAAAGGGTGTTTGCTCCAACCGTTGACAGGCTTCACGGTGTCGATGTGTGCGTCGAGCAACAATGTGGGACGCGAAGCGTCGAACCCGGGTGCAACACACCAAAGGTTGTTAAGGTGACGGTGCATTTCAAAGCGCACAGGCGCACCTCTCTCAATGAAATTCTGCAGGCGGTCCGTGGCCTCACTCTCCTCACGGCTCAAGGATGGCGTGTTTATCAATACTTTCAGCAGTTCGACTGCCCTGTTTACATTCTGCTCGGTTATGTTCATACTATATCTTTTCTGTCGCAAAGGTACAACAGGAAACGGGCACCGTCAAAAAATACCGGAATATTATTTATCAACAAAAGGCATTATGGAGATATAAAAAACGGCCTTTGCGCGCGCATATATTTGCTTATTTTTGAATATAGTTGTATCTTCGCGCAGAATTTCAAAAAGATATATTACAGATGATTACAGCCGACCAACTGAAGGATATAAAGGAGCGCACCGAAGCGCTTAAACAGTACCTTTCCATTGACGAAAAGATTATACAGGTTGAGGAGGAGCAGTTGCGCACACAGGCTCCCGGATTCTGGGACAATGCCAAGGAGGCCGAAGCGCAGATGAAGAAGGTGAAGGCACTGCAGGCATGGATTGACGGTTACAAAGAGGTGAAGAACCGCACCGAGGAGGCCGAGATGGCTATGGAACTCTACCGCGAGGAGATGGTTGAGGAGCATGAGGTTGATGACGCCTATGCACGCGCACTCACGGCAGTAGAGGAACTTGAACTCAAGAACATGCTCCGCGGCGAGGCCGACGACATGGACTGTGTGCTCAAGATAAACTCCGGTGCAGGCGGAACCGAAGCACAGGACTGGGCAAACATGCTCATGCGCATGTACATGCGCTGGGCCGAGGCAAACGGCTATAAGGTAACCGTTGCCAACCTTCAGGAGGCCGAGGACGCCGGTATAAAGACTGTAACCCTCGAACTCAAAGGACCATATGCCTATGGTTATCTCAAAGGCGAGAACGGTGTTCACCGCCTGGTGCGCGTGAGCCCTTATAACGCCCAGGGAAAGCGAATGACATCATTCAGTTCGGTATTCGTTACCCCGCTTGTCGATGACAGCATTGAAGTTGTTGTTGAACCTGCGCGCATATCTTGGGATACATTCCGAAGCGGCGGTGCCGGCGGACAGAATGTGAACAAGGTTGAGTCGGGTGTGCGTTTGCGTTACCAGTACAAGGACCCGTACACAGGCGTCGAGGAGGAGATTCTCATCGAGAACACCGAGACCCGCGACCAGCCAAAGAACAAAGAGAATGCAATGCGTCAGTTGCGCTCCATCCTCTACAACAAGGAAATGCAGCACCGCATGGAGGAACAGGCAAAGGTTGAGGCCGGCAAGAAGAAGATTGAGTGGGGGTCACAGATACGCAGTTATGTTTTTGATGACCGCCGCGTGAAGGACCACCGCACGAACTTCCAGACATCGGATGTGGGCGGTGTAATGGACGGCAAGATAGACGGTTTCATAAAGGCATTCCTCATGGAATTCTCCGAGGACGCAAAGTAAACCTTATGGCACTTGAAATTGAGAGAAAATTCCTTGTTGCCGACGACAGTTACAAGTCGATGGCATTCCACAGCGACCGCATTGCACAGGGGTACCTGTGCCGTGAAGGCGGAAATTCGGCACGCGTGAGAGTACGCGGCGACAAGGGGTACATCACAATAAAAGGTCCCTCAATGGACGGCGGTATAAGCCGTTTCGAGTGGGAGAAGGAGATACCGGCAGGCGAAGCATGGGAACTTTTGAATTTGTGCCATGGGGGAATTATAGACAAGACACGTTATCTTGTCAAGTGTGGCAAGCACACATTTGAAGTGGACGAGTTCTACGGCGACAACGAAGGGCTTGTAATGGCCGAAGTTGAACTGGAAAGTCCCGATGAGGAATTCGAGCGCCCGCAGTTTCTGGGCAAGGAGGTTACAGGTGACAGGCGATACTATAATTCAAGCCTCACAAGGTTTCCTTTCAAATGCTGGTAAAAATTATCTTCTTCTCAAATTCCTGTCCAGCAAAGGCCTTAACGCATAGAAACATAGCGCATTTGCAAAGACCACTCCGGTTACATTGAAGATAAAATCATAGAAATCGCCCGAACGGTAAGTTGTAAGTCCCGACTGCAACAGTTCCATAACACCGCTGAAGAATACCGGTACTATGAACGACATAATAAAAATGCGTATGTATCTTATTCTGTCATGCGACCGGTAGTGTTCAAACCACAATACACAACTAAGGCCCGCATACATCACAAAGTGTGCAACCTTGTCAATGCCGGCAAACAACTTCAAAGAATCATTGTCCGACGGTTTGAACAGGCTAAGATAAAGTATCGTGCACAACAGCAGCAACGAAACCGGATAGTTGAGAAATCTTTTTAAAAAACTCTTCATTACAAGTCAATTGTGATATATCTTTGCTTGCAAAGATAACGATTTAAGAAATAAATTGTTTAATTGTTACATTGTTTTGCATAGATAAACATTTTTTACACAAAATGAGGGATTATTTCTACTTTACCAAAAGCCAGCGCCGTGGAGTCATGCTCTTCATTGCCTTTCTTGTTGTCATTGCCGCAATAAAGTGGATTCTATAACCTCATCGACTGCTAAAAAAACCGCTAAAAAAAACAAGCCACAAATTTTCAAAAAAGCACTCCGTATACTATTTTTGCAATATGAACGGAGATTTCAACATACGCGGCAAGAACAGCGACAAGGAATTCGAGAATGCCTTGCGCCCACTCTCATTCCCCGATTTCAACGGACAGGAGAAGATTGTGAGCAACCTGAAGATTTTTGTACAGGCCGCAAAAATGCGTGGCGAGTCACTTGACCACGTACTGTTGCACGGTCCCCCGGGACTGGGAAAGACAACACTCAGTAACATCATTGCCAATGAACTTGGAGTAGGTTTCAAGGTAACATCGGGCCCGGTGCTCGACAAACCCGGTGACCTTGCAGGTATTCTAACATCGCTTGAACCTAACGATGTGCTTTTCATCGATGAGATTCACCGCCTTTCACCCATTGTAGAAGAGTACCTGTACTCGGCAATGGAGGACTACCGCATTGACATTCTCATTGACAAGGGACCGTCGGCACGCTCAATACAGATTGACCTGAGCCCGTTCACACTCATAGGCGCCACCACGCGAAGCGGACTGCTCACGGCACCGCTGCGCGCCAGGTTCGGCATAAACATGCACCTTGAGTATTACGACAGCAAGACGCTTGCAGGTATCATAAGCCGTTCGGCACAGATACTCGGTGTCACTTTTGACGAGGAGGCCACATACGAGATTGCACGCCGCAGCCGCGGAACGCCACGTATTGCCAATGCACTGCTTCGCCGTGTACGTGACTTTGCACAGGTAATGGGCGACGGGCACATAACCAACTCAATAGCCAAGATGGCCCTTGAGGCACTAAATATCGACAAGTACGGACTTGACGAGATTGACAACAAGATTCTGTGCACAATAATCGACAAGTTCAAGGGTGGTCCTGTGGGTATAGGCACAATAGCGACTGCACTGAGCGAGGACACAGGAACAATAGAGGAAGTGTACGAGCCCTACCTCATTAAGGAAGGCTTCATCAAGCGCACCCCCCGCGGACGCGAAGTCACCGACCTTGCATACAAGCACCTGGGACGCAGCCGCTACAACAACGGCGAACAAGGAACGCTGTTTTAAACGGATATAGAAATTGTAAACCGTTAATAAAACCGGGAATTAATAAAAAGATAAAATACAAGGCTTGCGAAACTCTAAAAACCGCAACCGACGCTGTAACGCGAGAGCAGAGAGTGCTCGCATTCTATGCCGAGCTACGAGGAGGAAAAGCCACTTAGTGGGTTAATTTACTTAGCGTAAATGAGGATTTTTAGAGTTTTGTATAACGCAGTAGTTTGCTTTTTATTAATTTCCCCTAATTGCAAAATATGACTTATGGGCAAACTGCAATCCTTAGTAAAAGACACCGCCATTTACGGTCTCAGCAGCATAATAGGTCGCTTTCTAAACTATCTGCTGGTACCGCTCTACACCGCAAAAATGAGTGTGGAGAGCGGGAACTATGGTGTTGTCACAAACATATATGCATGGACAGCGATACTGCTTGTGCTGCTCACATTCGGTTTCGAGACAACATTCTTCCGTTTTGCCAGCAAGGAAAATGCCGATGTAAAGAAGGTTTTCTCAATGTCAATGCAGGTGATTGGCGCTTTGTGCGGAGTGTTCCTGCTTGCAGTGTTCATGTTCCTGCCGGGAATTTCGGAGTTGTTAGGATATGCAGCAAACCCCGAATTCATTGGAATGATGGCTGTTGTTGTTGCGCTCGACGCACTGCAGGCAATTCCTTTCGGCCTGTTGAGATACCAGAAGCGCCCAATAAAGTTTGCAGCACTCAAACTGCTTTTCATTGGCATGAACATTACAATGAACCTTATAGCATTCGTTGCCTTGCCATGGCTTTCTGAAGAGTACCCCGACACATTCGCCCGTTTCTACAACCCGCACAACCAGGCATTTTACGTATTCTTCATAAACCTGCTGTGCACATCATCGATAACTTTCTTCTTTATACCGGAACTCAGGATGTTCCGCTTTACGGCCGACAAGGCCTTGCTCAAGAGTATGCTTGGTTACTCATGGCCACTGTTGCTGTTGGGTGTTGCCGGAATACTTAACCTGAATGCCGACAAGATTATATACACATGGCTTGTGCCCGGCAAACAGGGAATTGTTGACTTGAGCATTTATGGAGCGTCGGTAAAGGTCGCAGCCGTAATGGCAATGCTCATGCAGGCTTTCCGCTACGCTTATGAACCGTTTGTGTTCGGCAACAGCAAAGAGAAGAACAGTAAGGAACTCTATGCAAAGGCAATGAAATACTTCATTGTTATAGCAATGCTGGCATTCCTTGCAGTAATGTTCTACATGGATATACTCAAATATATAATAAGCCCCGACTATTGGGAAGGATTAAAGGTTGTACCCATTGTAATGGCCGCAGAGATTTTCATGGGAATATACTTCAACCTCTCGTTCTGGTATAAACTCAACGACGAGACATACTGGGGTGCAATATTCTCTTTCCTTGGTTGCGCCGTGCTGTTTGCCGTGAACATAATATTCGTTCCACGTTACGGTTACATGGCATGCGCCTGGGCGTCGTTCGCAGGATACTTCACTGCAATGACACTCTCATATTTTGTGGGACAGAAGCGAAATAAAATGAATTACGACATCAAGAGCATTTTCACATACACAGCGCTGTTTGCCATCCTTTATACACTCTCTGCCGTAAACCCTGTAGAGAACAATATTCTGAGAATGGCTTGCAACACCGTGCTGCTTGTTATCTTCGTTGCATACTTCATTAAGAAAGACCTGCCGCTAAAGAACATTCCCGTGATTGGCAAGTTTTTCAGGTAGAAAATAAAAGCAAAAATACAAAATCCCTATTCATGTTAGGAAATCCCCCAAACAGGAATAGGGATATATTTTTGCCCGCACATTCAGTAGCAGGTATCTTTGCGGTAAAAGAAACAGTATTAACAATCAAAAAAAACAAAGACTATGAAAAGAATGAATAAAATAATGCTCATAGCTTTCATGGCATTTATGATGATTCCTATGCCCCAACAGGCGGCGGCAGCACAGGAGAGAAAACCGAAAGTAAATATCGAGAAACGCGAAAGGAAACCACAAAGAAAACCTGTAAACCTGCGTGCCATGCGCGACAGTGACTTTTCAATGATGTACAAGATTGTGAAGGAGACCTCGTTCGACAAAAACAAGATAAACATAATTCGCGTCGCATGCATTGCAAGCAACTTCGGCAGCAAGCAGTGCGCAAGACTGTTGGCACTGTTATCTTTTGATGACAATAAGATGGAAGCGCTGAAGGTTATGGCACCAAGGCTTGTTGAGTTTGACAACTATAACAAGATTCTCAACCAATTCTCTTTTTCATCAAACAGGGAAAAAGCAGCAAAAATATTGCTTAAACGATAGAATAAACAAAGACGTGGGTGACCCAAAAGTAAAATGGGTCACCCACGTCTTTAGGGAGGTTGGATAAAAAGAGCTATTTTTAGGCTTGCGAAGCCCGAAAAAACGCAACCGACGCTGTAATGCGAGAGCAGAGAGTGCTCGCATTCTATGCCGAGCTACGAGGAGGAAAAGCCACTTGGTGGGTTAATTTACTAA
>JAFQUE010000059.1 GCA_017408685.1 Bacteroidaceae bacterium
CAATGCAATTTATCGTAGTAATAGTCGGTATTACCCGTTTTTTTGTTCTCGGCACCAAGGGTATAATAACCGTCTCTTTGGGCCTCCCACAATTCTGTTGTGAAATAAGTACTTTCCCCATTATGATCCGCGGTATAACTGCCGGAGCTCTTCACTATGCCCCATGGTGTGGAAGGATTATTGTTTCCTTGCAGATAGCGTCCGTTGCCAAGATTGCGCAATCTCACCTTGTATCCGATGGGAATAGCATTATAACTCCGCGCTTCGACATACCAAAGTTGCGAATAATCGGTATTGTCACGGTCAACACAACTAACCCACGGAGCATTGGCTACAGTAGCAGCCTTGCCGGAACTCCTGTTCACAAGCTGCACAACAGTACCTTTAGTAAACTGGGCATAAGCCCCGTACGGTAAAAAGGATAAAGCGAACAACACTATGGTTGCAATTATAAAACCTCTGGTTTTCATATCGGTCATGTTTTATTGCGTATTTATAGACAAGCGCGGCCACTCAAGACACACATTATGCAAACATAATAATATTTAGTGACATTTTAAAAAGAACCTGCTTCTCAATTCTGTGTTAAAATTATTTTTTACAGAATCATAATATTTTACAGAAATCTTCATATCTTTGCAAACAATTCAAAAAAACAGCAAAAACATTTTAAATTTATACAAGTATGGGATTCCTTAAAGATTTTAAAGCCTTCGCAATGAAGGGTAATGTTGTAGACATGGCAGTCGGTGTAATCATCGGCGGTGCTTTCGGCAAGATTGTGACTTCAATTGTAAACGACATCATCATGCCCCCAATAGGTTTGTTGGTAGGTGGCGTCGATTTCAAGGACCTCAAGCTCATTCTCCAGAACGGCAAGGAGGAAGTCCTCAACGAGGCAGGCGAAGTAATTTCACCGGCAGTTGCCGAGGTAACACTCAACTACGGTAACTTCCTGCAGCAGACATTCGATTTCCTCATCATCGCATTCTCAATCTTCTGTATCATCAGACTCATTGCAAAACTCAGTGAGATGACCAAGAAGGAAGAGGAAGAGGCAGCAGCCAAGGCAGCACCCGCACCCGCTCCTGCACCGGAGCCGGAACCAAGTGCCGAGGAGAAACTCCTCACCGAAATTCGCGACCTGTTGAAGGAGAAGAAATAATTGCGCACGCACATGAGAGTGAGACAACAAAGTCTCGCTCTCTTTTTTTATACACAAACAGAACCGACGCAGGGAGAACATTTCTTTCATTTTCCACAAAAACATTAACATTCACACACTTGTAGAAAAAGAGAAAAAACAGTAAATTCGCGTCGTAAAACAAGAAACCATTAAATCATATACATATGAAACAAGACATGATTGTAATTCTGGACCTTGGCAGTCACGAGAACACCGTGCTTGCAAGAGCCATCCGCGCCCTTGGCGTCTACAGCGAGATTTACCCGCACGACATTACAGCAGACGAACTCAAGGCACTCCCTAATGTAAAAGGTATAATCATCAACGGCGGCCCCAACAATGTCATCGACGGTGTTGCCATTGATGTGAACAAAGAGATATACTCGGCAGGTTTCCCTGTTATGGCAGCCGGTCACGACAAGGCATTGTGCGACCTGAAGATAGACCAAATTGGCAATGACATTGAAGTTGTAAAGGAATCGGTTAAAGGTTTCGTTCTTGACACCTGCAAGGCCGAGAAGAACTGGAACATGACCAACTTCGTCAACGACCAGGTAGAACTCATACGCCGCCAGGTAGGCGACCGCAAGGTACTGCTCGCACTCTCGGGCGGTGTCGACAGTTCTGTTGTAGCGGCACTGCTGCTGAAGGCTATCGGCAACAACCTTGTATGCGTTCACGTTAATCACGGCCTCATGCGCAAGGGCGAGAGCGAAGCTGTTGTGGACGTATTCAGCAAACAGTTGTGTGCAAACCTTGTATACGTTGACGCTACAGACCGTTTCCTTGGCAAACTCGAGGGCGTTGCCGACCCCGAGGAGAAACGCAAGATTATAGGCGGCGAGTTCATCCGCGTATTCGAAGAGGAAGCACGCAAGCTCGACGGCATAGACTTCCTTGGCCAGGGCACCATCTACCCCGACATTGTGGAGAGCGGTACCAAGACAGCCAAGATGGTGAAGAGCCACCACAACGTAGGCGGCCTGCCCGAAGACCTGCAGTTCGAGTTGGTAGAACCGATACGCCAACTATTCAAGGACGAGGTACGCGCTTGCGGTCTTGAACTTGGTTTACCGTACGACATGGTATACCGCCAGCCATTCCCCGGCCCCGGCTTGGGTGTACGCTGCCTGGGTGCCATAACACGCGACCGTCTTGAAGCACTCCGTGAGGCCGACGCAATCCTGCGCGAAGAATTCAAGATTGCCGGGCTTGACAAGACTGTTTGGCAATACTTCACCGTAGTACCCGACTTCAAATCAGTAGGTGTACGCAACAACGCCCGTTCATACGACTGGCCCGTCATCATCCGCGCCGTCAACACCGTCGACGCCATGACAGCAACCATCGAGCAGATTGAGTGGCCAATCCTGTTGAAGATTACCGACCGCATTCTGGCCGAAGTCCCCAACGTCAATCGCGTCTGCTACGACATGTCACCCAAACCAAGCGCCACAATTGAGTGGGAGTAATAAAAAAAGAGAGCTTCGGCTCTCTTTTTTTATTACTCCTTCCGAAGCAATTACAAAGCAATGGTCACGCGTAGCATAGCCAAAGGTTATGCCGCGTGGGTTGCGGTCGCGAAGCGATTGTAATTGATTCAATGGGATAGCCCCAAAGGGGACAACTATTTTACTACAAAAACGGCCTGAATAGAAATCGTAAAAAATAGGTCACGCGAAGTGCCGTAAGGTGGCACCGCGTGGGTTGCGGTCGCGAAGCGATTGCGATAGGTTCAATTATCGCGAAGCGATGATAGAGACCATTGTTTAGCAATAGTCACGCGAAGTGTCGCAAAGTGACACCGCGTGGGTTGCGATTGTCAAAGACAAAAACAATGGACTCAATGGGATGGCCCCAAAGGGGACAAACATTTTAATATAAAAATGGCCTATATAGAAATTGTAGCAGTTAGTCGCACGTAGCATAGCCAAAGGTTACACCGCGTGGGTGGCGCTTGCGAAGCAACTACAATAATACTATCCTAAAGGAATGAACTCTTGCACTGCGTGGCAGCCTGCGCTGTCAGCCATTTTCATATTATAATCTTACTGTTTTTGTTTTGTAGTAGATGTTCTCACCCGTAATAAACCGGACTTTCAAGCGTTTATGACACAGAAAAATTCAATCACTTTGTCTGGAGTATATTTTGGCAATCAAAGCACCGCTTATGTTGTGCCACACACTGAATATGGCTCCGGGCGTTGCAGCAAAGGGATTGGCTGCAAAATGCATTACGGCAAGGCTGGAGGCAAGTCCCGAATTCTGCATGCCCACCTCAATGCTTATTGCAGCACATTCCGGCATGGAGAGATGAGCGGTACGGGCTATGAGATAACCAAGAAACAGTCCCACGGCATTGTGTATTGCCACGACAAGTAACACCACAGCCCCACTCGAAAGAAGTTTATCGGCATTGTGCGAAACGATTATCCCAACTACCAGCATAATCATGAGGCTTGAGAATGCCGGCAGATAATCCACTACCCATGCAGTGAACCGTGGCAGGTATTTACGGCATAATATACCGCATACAATAGGCGCTATTACAACATAAACAATGCTCAGCAGCATACCTACCGTGTCTACCGGAGCCAATGTCCCCGCAAGCAACCATACGAGAAGAGGAGTCAACAGCGGGGCAAGGAGTGTTGTTGTGGCCGTCATACCCACTGAAAGCGCAAGGTTACCTTTTGCCAAGTAAGTAATTACATTTGACGCAGTCCCTCCGGGACAGCAACCGACCAGAATGACACCTATCGCAAGGTCGGGCGGGAGTGAAAACATTTTTACAAGAAGCCATGCCACAAATGGCATTACGGTAAACTGCACCATTACCCCAATCAACATCTCTTTGGGGTGCTGCAACAGCACCTTGAAGTCTTTTCCCGTAAGAGTCATGCCCATACCGAACATAATGAGTCCGAGCATGGGATTTATGACGGCTGTTCCCATTGACTTAAGCGGAGCAGGCACAAACAAAGCAAAGAGTGCAGTCAGAAGAACAAGAGCACCCATCCACGAAGTTATGAAATTACAGATTCTTTTCATCGTTATTTAGAAGAAAACAGTTTCCAATTACGCATGCACAAAATTACTACAAATAATCGTTTTTAAAGAAATTGTTTGAAATTCTATAAATAAATTGACAATTGAGGAATTATATCTACGAGGTATAGAACTTTGACGGTTACTCGGCACTAAAAAGCATACATCTACATTGGACGCAATTATAAAATATTCAAACTGAAGAATACGCCTTTGGTAAAAATAAATGTGTAAATTTGGAAGAATGTAATCCGTATGTACCATCTGGTACACGTTGGGAATACCGACACCAAGTCCGACACCGGTCTGCAATAATTGCGATAATTGCAATAATCATATTACGCTTGGTTTAAAATCCATATTGTACTATCTTTGCCTGAGTACACAAAGCAGAAGTGACCAACAGTTACAGGGTACTTCCGATTCAGTGATTCTTATATTGGAAAACACACGAACACCATGGAACACATCAATTTGGACTTTATCAAAACATATTGGGAGGTAATAAGCATTGTATTTGTTGCCATTGCTGCAACAATTACCTCATATGTTAAATGGAAAGGTATAAAAAGTAACAGGACGCTGCGCGACGAATATATGAGATCATTCGAGCAGACCTTGACAAACCTTTCATCGGACAACATAACAGCCCGGTTGACATCGGCCGTAATGTTAAGACGTTTCTTTTACATTGACGAGATGAGTTCCGGCAATGATTTCCTAAAGGAAGAGACCATAAACGTAATTTCGTCACTCCTGCGCACCCTGCCGTGTAACGTTTTCCAAAAGACCGTGGGCGACAGCCTTGCCTATGCCAAGGACCTTACCAAGGCCGACCTGCAGAAAACCAACCTGCAGGACGTTGACCTTGAAGGAAAAAACGGGACGTTGATAATGAGGAATTGCGACCTGTTCATGGCCGATTTGTCACATGCACTTATAAAGAACATTGACGCCGAAGGTGCATACTTCTACCACAGCATATTACTGAAGACATCATTCAAGGATTCAAATCTGAAGAATGCCGATTTCAGGTGTGCAGACCTCACAAACTGCAAATTCGAGAGATGTGATTTGTATATGGCAAACTTTGACGGAGCCGTAAACATCCCCGAGGAGATAGAAAAAGAGATACAATACCACACCGACGAAAAAGGCAATACAAGCAGACGTTACATGAAACAACTTGTTAAAGATGTAAAAGGAACAACAAAAGAAAGTGCGGCAATCAATGAGAAGCAAAAGGCCTGTATTTTCTTCAGCATACCCGGGTGCTGCAACATTGAGGACAACGCTACAATCTTGTCATATAAAAGAATGATTGAGGAACTTGGCTACGAGACATTCTACTATACCCGGGACCAATACCCGCAGTTTGGCCAGTTGAACAAGATACGTCTGGAGGTAATGAAGTCCGCGGGAATGATTGTATTCGGACTCAAGCAACTCAAAATTGAGAAAGGCACATTCAGACCGGGCACAAAGGAGGAAAACGAGTTGAACATGAAATGGGTTCACACACCATGGAATGAACTCGAGGTGGGAATGGGAATAATGAAAGGCTTGCCAATACTTCTTGTAAAAGATGATGAGATTGACAGCGGAATATTCGACAGACACCTTAGCGAGTGCTTCATGGCAACAATCTCTTCAAAGGAGCATGCCGAAGACGTAAAGATGTCAAAGGATTTCAACCGATGGAGATCAAAGATAGTATAGCAAAGGTTATACACTTTAGCGCGGATGTAGCAATTTAAACAGACTGGATTCGAATGATAAACTACTGATTATATGAGACCCTGCTTCATTATTGGTCCTTGCGTAATTGAGGAAGCATCCATAAACAATGGTATTGCAAGTCACATCAAGGAATTATCTTTGAGATACAATGCCGATTTTTACTTCAAGTCATCATTTGACAAAGCCAACCGCACATCCCTGACCTCGTACCGAGGACCGGGGTTATCAGTCGGACTGCAAATATTATCCGACATAAAAGAGCAATTCAACCTGCCAATAGTCACCGATATACATGAAACGTCACAGGCGCTTCCGGTTTCCCGGGTAGCAGATATAATACAGATTCCGGCATTCCTGTGCCGGCAAACCGACCTTATTGTTGCTGCCGCAAAGACCGGGCGGGTCATAAACATAAAGAAAGGACAATTCATGTCTGCTGCTGACATGTTATATTCAGTACAGAAAGCACGGCAAAGCGGAGCCGGGGAGGTGTACCTCACCGAGCGTGGAAACATGTATGGATACAACGACCTTGTTGTAGATTTCCGCAACATACCGGCTATGAAAGATATTTGCCATCGTGTTATCATGGATTGTACACATTCGGTACAGATTCCGGGTGGCAATGCAGGTAAGAGTGGCGGACGACCACAATACATAGAATCAATGGCATTGGCAGCAAAAGCCTTTGGTGCTGAGGGATATTTCTTTGAAGTACACCCAGAACCGGAGAAAGCCTTATGCGACTCGGCATGTATGTTGCAACTTGATAAACTGGAAGGAATTGTCAAAAAACTAGTGGACAACAAATGAACGAAATAAAGAATATCATACAAAGTTGCATAAGGCAGGAGATTGAAGCCCTAAAGCATCTGACTAAAACTATAGATGAAACAGACATCCTTTTCGTCAAAACCATAGCGTGTTGTAAAGGCAACATTATAATCACAGGAATCGGGAAAAGTTACGCCGTAGGCCGCAAGATTGCAGGAACACTTTCAAGTATTGGTATGCCGGCAATCTCTGTTTCAACCACCGATATGTTGCATGGCAACATTGGCATGCTACGAAAAGATGATATACTGTTGTTGATATCCAATTCCGGAGAAACCAAGGAGATTATTGAACTTGCAGAACACCTTCAATCAATAGGCAATTACACAATATTCTCAATTACAGGGAATTCGAAATCCACGCTTGCTAAAATATCACAACTTACAAAAGAAATCAAAGTTCAGGAAGCCGGTCCATTCTCAATAATCCCTACATCGTCTACAACAGCAGTCATGGCCTATGGCGACGCATTGGCTGTCGCATTGGCACACATCAACGGGCTGTCCCCCGAAGAATTCGGTCAACACCATCCGGGAGGCAGAATTGGCAAGAAGTTCAATAAAATACAGTAATAGATTACAATAATGAAACGTGGGTGACCCAAAAGTAAAATGGGTCACCCACGTCTGTAGGGAGGTTGGATAAAAAGAGCTATTTTTAGGCTTGCGAAGCCCGAAAAAACGCAACCGACGCTGTAATGCGAGAGCAGAGAGTGCTCGCATTCTATGCCGAGC
>JAFQUE010000060.1 GCA_017408685.1 Bacteroidaceae bacterium
ACATGAAAGCAAGAGTTGAAGAAGAATTCAAGTAAACAATTAAGGTTGATGACTGCCGTAGAATATCAGACGAGCGTAGCGACGAATGCCGCAGGTATAGATAATGCTGGCAGTAAATGGTCACGCGAAGCACAGACAAAGTTTGTGCCGCGTGGGTTACGGCAAGACTGCATTATCAATGGAACTCTTTTTCATTACAACCGCAAATATTTTGTCAAACCACACCTTTTTGCTACTGAGCCGTAGTTCTTGCAACCCTTGCCCCCTTTAGCAAAAGTTCCCACCAATATTATTGCAAATAAAAAATAAACCGCTACCTTTGTAATTAACAATTTTGTTAAACCAATTTGTTAACACATTATAGATAATGGATAATCAAGAGAAGCGGAACAAGGAACAACTTATTCTTGTTGCAGCCGAGCAAGAGTTCCTTACAAAGGGATACGACGGGGCGCGCACAACCTCAATTGCAAAGGCTGCCGGGGTTACGCATGCCATGCTGCACTACTACTTCGGGACAAAGGAAGAGTTGTTCGAACGCATTGTAGACGAGAAATTCCGCATAATGTCACAATCCATGCTCGCAGTTATGGGAGAGCCCGACCTTCCCACCATTGAGCGTATACGCAGCGGTATTGCCGCACACTTTGACTTCATTGCTAAGAACCCGCACCTTCCCAGGTTCCTCATAAACGAGGTTGTTTCACGCCCCGAGAGGTACAGCATTCTGCAGAACCGCATACAGGGTGTAATAAACATACTCTTCTCACAACTGCAGGAAGAGATTGACAATGCTGCCGCACGTGGCGAAATGGAATGGATTGATGTAAGAACGCTGCTCATAAGCATAATGTCGCTTAACATATTCACCTTTGTTGCCTACCCCTTTATGGAAACCATGTTGGGCGATTTCATGAGCGA
This sequence comes from Bacteroidaceae bacterium, assembly GCA_017408685.1. GTDB lineage: Bacteria > Bacteroidota > Bacteroidia > Bacteroidales > Bacteroidaceae > HGM04593. Next base: position 922 of record JAFQUE010000060.1, read on the forward strand.
CCGCGAGAAATTCCTTGCCGAACGCAAGGCCGAGAACATAGATACAATAATGTGCAGAATAAAAACAAAACAGCCATGAGAAGATTTACAGCACTGCTTGCCGCTCTTGCATTGACAATTACGGTGCAGGCACAGTCGCTCGACGAGTGCCGCCGGTTGGCACGCGCCCACTACCCTGCCATAAGGCAATATGACCTTATAGCAACCACCGAGCAGTACAGCCTGTCCAATGCGGCACGTTCGTGGTTGCCGCAGGTGCAGATGAGCGGACAGGCCTCATACCAATCGGCAACTGCCACCTATCCAAAGCCGTTCAGAGATATAATGAAAGCCAACGGCATGGACATGCCCGGTATGAGCAAGGACCAGTACAGATTAGCCATTGATGTATCGCAAAATATCTGGGACGGCGGGGTTGCAAAGAACAACCGCGGGATTGCGAAGGCCGAGGCCGCAGAACAGCGCAGCAGCCTTGAAGTAACACTCTACGAAGTCGAATCGCGAGTGAATGACATTTACTTCGGTATTCTATTGCTCGACGAGCGCATGGCACAGACCGAAGCCATGATTGGAGTACTGCAAAGCAATTTGGAGCGTATGCGCAGTTACCACAGGAACGGGGTGGCAATGCAGGCCGACGTGGACGCACTCGAGGCCGAACTGCTGCAGGCAAAACAGACAATGGGACAGATTGAGTCATCAAGAAACAGTTACCGCAACATGCTGGAACTCTTCATAGGGCAACCGCTCGCAAGCGGTACTCTAGAGCGCCCGACCACACCTGTAATAGACAACCGCACATCGGCACGCCCCGAACTGGCGCTGTTCAATGCACAGGAACAGAGGATTGCCATGCAGCAGAAAGCGATTGGTTCATCGGTAATACCTCGCTTCAGTCTCTTTGCGCAGGGAATATACGGTTACCCGGGACTTGACATGTTCAAGAGCATGATGTCCCATGAATGGCGGTTCGATGTCATTGCCGGCGTGCGCATGTCGTGGAACATAGGCGCATTCTACACCAGGCGCAATAACCTTGAAAAACTCAACAGCAGCAGACAGCAGGTTGCAATACAGCGCGACGTGTTCCTCTTCAACAGCGAAATGCAGAGCATGCAGCAGGACGGGGAGGTTACGCGCCTTGAGAAGGCAATTGAAGACGACAACCGCATTGTGGAACTGCGCCGTTCAGTGCGCATGGCCGCAGAATCAAGACTTGAGAACGGTGTCATAGACACTAACGATTTGCTTCGCAAGATTACCGACGAGACAACGGCCACACTCAACCGCAGCACCCACGAGATTGAATTGCTGCAGGCGAAATATAATTTGAAAAACATATTAAACCGATAAAATCATGAAACGTATTGCATACATCGCGGCACTGGTTCTTTTCGTATCGTGCAGCAAAGAGGCGGAATTTGACGCACAGGGTACATTCGAGGCAACAGAGATAACAGTCTCGGCCGAGGTTGCCGGGCGAATCCTCGGACTTAGTATTGAAGAGGGCATGGAGACCCGCGCGGGAGAGGTTATTGGAACCATCGACAGCGTGCAACTTCACCTGCAACGCAAACAGTTGCAGGCACAGTTGGCAGCGTTGCTGGCTTCACGCCCCGACATAAAGGCACAGGTTGCCTCATTGCGCCGGCAGATTGCCAAGCAGCAGAATGAACTGAAACGTGTCGGGAACATGTTGCGCGACGGTGCCGCAACAACCAAGCAACGCGATGACATCGAGGCGCAGATTCATATCCTCGAGGGCCAACTCACCGCAACGCTGTCTACCCTTGACAAGAACATTACAACAATAAACGGCAATGCGGCAGCGCTCGAGGCACAGATAAGTGCACTCGATGACCTTGTATCCAAATGCTACGTAAAGTCACCTGCCGACGGCACAGTACTTGTAAAGTATGCCCACGCAGGCGAAATGACCGCTGCAGGCAAGCCCCTGATGGAGATTGCCGACCTTAAGAGGATGTACCTGCGCGCCTACTTCACATCGGAGCAACTGTCACAGGTAAAGATTGGCGACACAGTAACCGTTACGGCCGACTTCGGTGGCGATGAACGCTACGATTACGAAGGCACGATTACATGGATTGCAGCAGAAAGCGAGTTTACCCCAAAGAATATACAGACGCGTGACTCACGCGCCAACATGGTATATGCAGTGAAGATTGCGGTAAATAACGATGGAAGACTCAAGATTGGCCTGGCCGGCGAAGTAAAACTGTAAAGCACTTTCCTTTATATGCATGCCATTGAAGTTGAAAACCTCTCGAAGAGTTACGGTAAGGTAAAAGCACTCGACGCAGCCTCCTTTGCCGTGCGCAATGGTGAACTGTTCGGGCTCATAGGTCCCGACGGTGCAGGCAAGAGCACCCTCTTCCGCCTGCTCACCACCTTGCTGACCCCTGAGAGCGGCAAGGCAACCGTCAACGGATTAGACACGGTGAAGGATTACATTGCCATACGTTCCCGCATAGGCTACATGCCGGGGAAATTCTCCCTGTACCCCGACCTCACGGTTGAAGAAAACCTTGAATTCTTTGCAGCATTGTTCGGTGTTACATTAGAGGAGTCATATGACCTCATTGAGCCAATCTACAAGCAGATAGAACCGTTCAAGGAGAGAGCGGCCGGCAAACTGTCGGGTGGAATGAAGCAGAAACTTGCTCTTTCGTGCGCACTCATCCACCGGCCCGGCATACTTTTCCTCGACGAGCCCACGACAGGCGTCGACGCCGTGTCGCGCAGCGAGTTCTGGGACATGCTCTCGGGATTGAAGGAGCGCGGCATAACCATTCTTGTTTCCACTCCATACATGGACGAGGCGTCGCGTTGCGACCGCATTGCACTCATAAACGAAGGACACATATTGGGAGTAGACACACCGCAGGGTATTGTGGACGGGTTCCGTTCGCCGCTCTACAGCATACGTTCAAGGCACGTGTTTGCCCTGCTGAATGCAGCAAGGCAGCAGGAAGGTGTGCTCGAGTGCTACCCTTTTGGGGAAAGCCATCACATGATAACGGACAGTGCGTTCACCAAAGAGAGATTCATGAAAGCAATGAGTGGGTTCAAGGACCTGGAGGTTAAAGAAATTGAACCAACAATAGAGGACATGTTCATTAAACTGATGAAAAGATGAACGAGACTGTAATATCGGTACGAAACCTTACAAAATGCTTCGGCAGTTTCACTGCAGTCAATGGAATATCCTTTGACGTGCACAAAGGGGAAATATTCGGTTTCCTTGGTGCCAACGGAGCAGGCAAGACAACAGCCATGCGCATGCTGTGCGGGCTCAGTTACCCCACAAGGGGCAGCGGGACAGTCGCCGGGTTCGACATCACGCGCGAAGGCGAGCAGATTAAACGGCACATAGGCTACATGAGCCAGCGCTTTTCGCTCTACAACGACCTGACGATATGGGAGAACATGCAACTCTTTGCCGGCATTTACGGACTGACGAAAAAAGATACCGATGAGCGTGCAAAGGTGCTCCTGGAGCGCCTTGACTTCTTTTCGGAGCGCAACACGCTTGTGGGTTCGCTCCCATTGGGATGGAAACAGAAACTGGCGTTTGCCATAGCAACGATACACCGCCCCGACGTGGTATTCCTTGACGAGCCGACAGGCGGAGTGGACCCCATGACACGCCGCCAGTTCTGGGAACTCATATACGAGGCAGCCGAATCGGGCACAACCATTTTCGTGACCACACATTACATGGATGAGGCCGAATACTGTTCACGCGTGTCGATAATGGTCGACGGCGAAGTGCGCGCGCTCGACACCCCCACCCGGCTTAAGGAACAATTTGCTGCAGAGTCAATGGACGAGGTTTTCCGCACATTGGCCCGTGGTGCCAAAAGAGAAGAACAATGAAGCATAATTTCCTGTCATTCGTAAAGAAAGAGTCACTGCATATTCTGCGCGACAAACGCACCATGCTCGTTGTAATGCTCATTCCTGTGGTTCTGATGGTGCTGTTCGGCTTTGCAATATCTACCGAGGTGAACAACATAAACGTGGCGGTTGTCGCACCCGAGCGCACCGACGGTGTAAAGGAGGCTGTCGACAGACTGGCAAACAACAGCAACTTCACATTCAAGGGATATATCGGGCAAGAGCGCATTGATGAGTGCCTGCGCACGGGCAAAGCGACAGCCGTTGTGGTGTTTGCCGCCGATTATGACCGCCTTGCAATGCAGGCGACCGAGGGGGTGCCCGTGAAACCGATAATACAGGTTATCCTTGACGCCTCGAACGTGAACATGGCCACATCGGCGACAGCATACCTGCAAAGCATACTGCTCGGCGCCAAGGCACAGCAAGCAATGTTCGAGACAAGAATGCTCTTCAACCCGCAGATGAAGAGTGCCTACAACTTTGTACCGGGTATCATGGGCTTCATCTTCATACTCGTGTGTGCAATGATGACCTCGGTGTCCATTGTGCGCGAGAAGGAGAGCGGCACAATGGAGGTGCTGCTCGTTTCGCCGGTGCGCCCGGTAAAGATAATCTTCGCCAAGATGATACCATACTTCACAATCTCATGCGTGGTGCTGGTTACAATACTGCTATTGGCAAGGTATCTGCTTGGAGTACCCATGTCGGGCGGCGTGAGCGGCATATTCGCACTTTCATTGGTTTACCTGGCACTGTCACTCTCGCTGGGACTGCTTGTATCCACCATAGCCGGCACGCAAATGGCGGCGTTGCTCATATCGGCCATGGTTATGATGATGCCAATACTCATGCTGTCGGGGTTGCTGTTCCCCATAGAGAACCTGCCCAAGTTCTTTCAGGTGATATCGAATATAGTTCCGGCACGATGGTACATTGACGCAATGCGCAAGATGATGATTCAGGGACTGCCGATAGCCGCTGTGTGGAAGGAGTGTGCAATACTGCTGGGAATGACAGTGTCGCTGCTTGCAGTGTCACTAAAGAAGTTCAACGACAAACTGGAATAGAGAGATGAGAGCATTCAAAGTACTTATACAGAAAGAGTTCCTGCAAATACGCCGCAATGCGTTCCTTCCCAGGCTTATTATTGCATTCCCCATTATGATTATGCTCATAATGCCGCTGATAATGACCATGGACGTGCGCAACGTGAATGTTACGGTGGTGGACCTCGACCGTTCCACAACGTCGCACCGCATTATATCGCACATTGAGGCGTCGGACCTGCTGACACTTGTCTCAAGCACCGCAGAGTACGGTCTCGCGTTGCAGGCACTTGAGGAGGGCCGCACCGATGTGATAGTACAGATTCCGGCACATTTCGGCCGCGACCTTGCCGTCTCCACTCCCAAGAAGATTAGCATAAACGCCAATGCCGTAAATGCCACAAAAGGCGGTATTGGAATGCAGTACGTAGTGCAGACAATAGCCCGCACACTGGCCGAAGTGCGCGGCGAGGAATCACCCGTGAACATACAGGAACTAATAACCACCGAGAACCGCTACAACCCCACGCTCAACTACCGCCACTACATGATTCCCGCACTAATGATTATCCTCTTCATACTGATATGCGGGTTCCTTCCGGCACTGAGCATTGTGGGCGAAAAAGAGAGCGGGTCAATTGAGCAGATAAACGTGACACCGCTGTCGCGCTTCACATTCACACTTGCCAAACTGGTTCCCTACTGGATTATAGGACTTTTTGTGCTAACGATTGCAATGATTGTGGCATGGCTTGTATACGGACTTGTACCCGTGGGCTCAATAGGGCTCATATACTTGAGCAGCATGTTGTTCATACTTGTGATTTCAGGTTTCAGCCTCACGGTTGCCAACTTCTCCGATACCATGCAGCAGGCAATGTTCGTGATGTTCTTCTTTATAATGATATTCATGCTCATGAGCGGACTGCTAACACCGGTAGACTCAATGCCCCGGTGGGCACAGTACATCACATACTTCCTGCCGCCACGCTATTTTGTGGAGATACTGCGTTCAGTATACCTCAAAGGCACCACACTGGTGGAGATGTGGCACAACCTCGCCGCCCTCGGCGGCTTTGCCCTGCTGTTCAACACCCTTGCAACAATAACGTACAGGAAACAGGTATGATTATTGCTAAACATCACCGGTACTTTATCCCAAAATAATCAAGCAACGCCTTGTAATTGTCCTGCGCTGTGAGGCATGTGTCAAGCAGATAGCCACGCACCCTACCCCATTCCTGCAATCCGCGGTAATAGAACATCTTCAGTTCGTCTGTAATAATAAAAGGTACAAAACCATTGGCAAGACACTCCTTAAACATCACAAGGCGACCTACACGCCCATTGCCGTCCTGAAACGGATGAATTGCCTCGAACCGTTGATGAAAATCGATGACATCCTCAAAGGTTTTATGTTTTTTGCTGTTATACTCATTTAGCAACACTTTCATTTCGTGGTGAACATCTGCCGGCGCAGTGGTGCTGCTACCCCCCACTTCATTGGGCAGACGCTTATATTCACCCACAGCGAACCACTCCTTGCGGCTGTCCGACGTACCCTGCTTCAACAACAAGTGCAACTCTTTTATAAAAGATTCCGTCAATCTTTCCCCGGCCTTGTCTATAATGAGGTCAATGCAATGGAAATGATTAACAGTCTCAATTATGTCGTCAACACGGAGAGTCTCACCCTCCACACCAATGGTGTTTGTCTCAAAGATAAAACGCGTCTGCTCATGCGTAAGACGGCTACCCTCGATGTGGTTCGAGTTATATGTAAGGTCAACCTGTGTACGATGATAGATTCCGCCTTTAAGCCTTGATTCCTTTTCGCGGCACAACACCTCCAAAAGAGGCGATATTCTCAACTTATGATTCTTACGGAGCGGAAGTTCCGCATTAGAAGGCACGCTCCACGTCTTTCCAATGAGAACAGCACCCTCTATTTTCCCCACAGCGCAGTAATTGCGCGCTGTGCGTTCCGATATCCCATGCTTGTTGGCAAACTCAGCAACTGATATATACTTCATGATTTTACATCTATCGGCAAGTTTTCTTGCAATTTTCTTTGCAAATGTATCATTTCTTGCCGATATCGGCAAGAAATTTCCCCCTTCGATTCGAAATATGCAATAATCCGGTATAATATATCATATCGAATTCACGTTAAATTTACAGTGAAAAGGAAGAAAAAATCGCTGCAAGTGAACCTCTTGCAGCGATTTGTAGTTCGGTTATCAAGTTACTTGACAAACACCTTTTTACAGCAAATGCACAAAAATTATTGATTCCAGGCACCAGCACATTGACAGCACTCGCTAACCGCGACCCACGCGGCACGAATTACGGTTCACCTGCAAAGTCTGGGGGCAGAACTTTATTCCCAATAATCAAAATAGATTTGTATGATTGTTAAGGAATACTGTTTAGAGGTTCTTACTCGCTTTTGCTCGTCTAATATTCAACGGCAGTCATCAACCTTAATTGTTTACTTGGATTTTTCTTCAACTCTTGCTTTCATGTCCTTTTGGGCCCAAAAGGACCAAAAAGCCCGGCACAGAGTTCACAAGTCGAATAAAACTTTGCTTGCGAGTTGCAAGCAACATCCCTCGGTCGTTTTATTCTTGCCGTTGTTG
>JAFQUE010000061.1 GCA_017408685.1 Bacteroidaceae bacterium
AACCATCATCAGTCGGTTCCCATACAAAAATATTTGCATCTGTAATCAATGCACTGCTACTTGTGCCTGCATACCAATCAGGATTTCTTCTTGACAGGTTTTTCATTGCAATGTATGTAGGCTCTGTCTTTGACATCAAGTTGCTTGCTGTCAACTGTGAAAAAGTGTAAGAATAATCACGTAATGTTAGTTTGAAACCGGTAAGGCCGAAGAAACAACCATTTGCTGTACCACCGTTTGATGTCAAGGAATAGCCTTCTTCCCCCTCTAGAATATTGTGCATCTTCAGTTGTACAACCATTTGAGCAGTTGTTTTGCCTTTATCAACAAAAAAATCATTATTTCTTTCAGTACCACCGGCAATATTGTTTCCTGAAATGTAACAAAGTCTATCCTCAACATCGTTTAGATTCTCTGCATCTTGACCATAACCAACTACGAAATGGCGTATACGATCCGTATCACTGTTTTGTGCAACTCCGCTCCCATTTAAAGCCTTACTAAGAACTGAAATGTTACAGATTCTTTTTTCAAGTGTATTGAGTCCGTTTATGGTTAAAGTATAAACATGTGGGTCTGCTTCTGTTGCAAGCTTACTATTTCCGTTGCCTTCATTCTTAAAGCAGACAATGCTTGCGTCCAAATTCTGTAATTCATCTACATTTGTTGCAGTTGCAGATAATGTCGCTGTAATATCTGTTGTTGTTTCTCCGTTTACAATAACAACTACAGGAATCTCTGTAAGGTTTGTTGTGTTTTCGCGAATAAACCTGAATTCAACAGTTGTTTCTTGCGCCATTGCTCCTGCTGTGCAGAGCACAAGCGCCATTGAAAGTAAAAATTTTCTCATAATATTAAACGTTAACTTATTAATAATTTGCTGTTTTGCTAATTTTGCACAAAGGTACTAATAAGTCAACTTTTTACCCCCCCCCCATTAGTTAAATAATGTTAAAAAGATAAAAATAAAAAGGCTCTAAAGGCACTAAGGGGTTTAAAGGCTCTAAGGGAAAAACATTAGCGCCCTTAGTGTTCCTTAATGTTCCTTAGTGCCTTTTTAAAAACAGCCCTCTTTCTAAAAACAGCCCCGTTTTTTACTTTTTTCTAAAAAAACTGCGGTTTTTCTTTTAATTCCTTGGTTGCCGGATTATTTTTGTATAAAACAACACAGCAATGACAACTCTAATTCCTAACCGTGGCAATTATCGTAATTTGCTTTGCTACAAGAAGGCTGAGGCCATATATGACATTACCTGTCATTTTGTTGAGCGTTTTTTGCACCGTGGTGACCGTACCATTGACCAAATGGTACAGGCTGCGCGCAGTGGAAAGCAGAATATCGTAGAGGGGTATGCTGCGAGTGCAACATCGGTGGAAACGGAATTGAAACTTATGAATGTAGCAAAAAGTAGCCTGCAAGAACTTCTGGTCGACTACGAAGACTATTTGCGCACCCACGGACTGCACCGTTGGGAAAAACATTCAAAGGAACTTGTTTGTGCGCAGCAACTTGGGCGCGAGCATAATGACACTGATTATTGGATGGAACTTGTGCGTACACGAAATGATGAGGTAATTGCAAACATCGCTATTGTGCTTATCTATCAGACCGATTACTTGCTTTATAAATATCTGCAGGCTGCCGGCGAGCGCTTCTTAAACGAGGGCGGCTTCCGTGAGAAACTGACCCGAGAGAGAATAAAAGCCCGGAACGGCGAGAAAAGACTATAAAGGCTCTAAAGGCACTAATGGCTCTAAAGGAAAAACATTAGTTCTCCTTAATGTTCCTTAGCCTCCTTAGTGCCCTTTTAAAAATAAAGGCTCTAAAGGCACTAATGGCTCTAAAGGAAAAACATTAGTGCCCTTAATGTTCTTTAGCCCCCTTAGTGCCCTTTTTTAAAGTAGTCGTTGTACATTTTAATTGCAAATACTATGCAACTGCAACTGCATGTGACGGCATTAACCGCCTTTGCTTTTCGCAACCCGCCCGGCATGAGCGTTGCCCATGCTGCGTGCGACCTGTTGCTGCAAAGGCACTTGAAGCCTCTTTAGTCTTTCTTTCTGAAGTAGTCGTTGTACATTTTAATTGCAAATACTATGCAGCTGCAACTGCATGTGACGGCATTGGTGATGACCATTGACCAAATTATGCCGTCTTTGTGCAGCAGACCTTGCACTACAAAGGCGAAGGCGCCTATTGCCATCATAAGGAATGTGGGCAGGGCAATGCCGTCGGTATTGCGGGTGCGTATGGTGGTTATTGCCTGTGGCAGGTAACCCAGTATCATGCCAATGCTGGCAACGTACCCGCAAACGGTGTATATTGTTTCCTGGTCCATGGTGTTTTTTATTTAAAGAACATTGCTATAAAGGGGAATGTTTAATGTTAAATGAGTAAGGACTAAAAGGATTACAAAGACTAAAAGGACTACAAAGGAAAAAACATTAGTGCCCTAAATGTTCCTTAGTCTCCTTAGTGCCCTTTTAAAAATAAAGGCTCTAAAGGCACTAATGGCTCTAAAGGAAAAAACATTAGTGCCCTAAATGTCCCTTAGCCTCCTTAGTGCCTTATTAAAACTACAATCCAAACCTCATCATTGCCCAGCGGTTGTCTTCGGCGTAATCAAGGTAGCACAGGCCGTGGCGGGCGGCTTCTTCCTTTAGTACTTCCATGTCGTCGGTGTAGAAACCGCTTATGAAGAGTTGTGAGCCTTTGTGCATGCAACGCACATAGTTGGCCATGTCCATGAGCAGTATGTTGCGGTTTATGTTGGCAATGACAAAATCGAAACTGTCGCTCTCCTTTATCGCTTCGGCGCCGCCAAGGCGCACATCAATGTCGGGTGTTCCGTTGAGCACAATGTTTTCCTTGGCATTTTCAAAGGCAAACTCATCTATGTCAATTGCTGTTACATCGGTTGCGCCGTGCTTGCGGGCAAGGATGGCGAGCAGCGCAGTGCCGCAACCCATGTCGAGCACGCTCTTGCCTGTCATGTCGCTGGCGAGTATGGCGCGCAGCATGTGGCATGTGGTCTGGTGGTAGCCTGTGCCGAAAGCCATCTTGGGGTCTATGAGTATGTCGTAACGTGCCTTGGGAACATCCTTGTGGAAGGTGCTGTGTATAACGCACTCCTCGCCAAGGACAATGGGTTGGAAGTAGTTCTTTTCCCATTCGGCATTCCAATCCTCACCTTCAATGAGTTCACTCTCGTATGTGATGTTAAACCCGGGCAGGGGAAATTCCTCTACCACGGCTGCGATATTCTCTTCGTTGTATTGGTTCTGTGGAACGTAGGCCGACATGCCTTCGTCTTCCTGTACAAAACTTTCGAATCCTACCTCGGCAAGCAGTGCGGCGAGGACATCGGTTGCAGCCTCCTCGTTGGGGGAAACGGTGAATTTTACTCTTGTATAGTCGTTCATGGTTGTATGATTCTTATGTGTTTATTTTGCGAATGTAATATATTTATGCGAGTGTCACAATACTATGCTTTTACTCTTGAACGGAACCGCAGGTAGAACATTATTCCGGCGCTGGTGAGCCCGAACGGGAATGACATCCACACGCCCGGCAGTCCCCAATCGAAGACAAAACCGAACAGGTAACCTGCGGGCAGGGATATTACAAAGTATGCTATAAAGGCATAGAGCATTACGGGTTTAACGTCGGCAATTCCGCGCAGTGCGTTGGAGAAGTTGCATTGCAGGCCGTCGCCGAACTGGTAAAGTATGAACGGGATGGCAAGTTGTGCAACAAGCAGTGATACTTGGGAGTTGTCGGTAAATATTCCGCCAATCTCATGGCGAATGAGGTATATGAGCAGCGAGGCCGCAAGTGCCATCACAAGTATAAGGTGGAACCCGGCGTCGGCCGAACGGCGTATGTTGGGCAGGTCTCTGTTGCTGCTGTAGTTGCTTACTTTCACAGCCACGGCTGCCGCCATGCCGTAGTACATCATGAATCCCAACTGTCCCACGGTACACATTATCTGGTGGGCGGCAAGCGCAGTGGTTCCCAACCATCCCACCATTATGGTGGCAAGGCTGAACGACGCTGTTTCCATGCCCATCTGCAGTGCCACGGGTGTTCCAATGCCGAATAGTTCTTTTTGCTCATGTATTGTTACCTTGCCGTGCATGAATCCTTGGGCATAGGGTGCGTATCGCTTGCTGCGGAAGAATATGTACATGAATATGGCAAGCATTGCCATGCGCGAGAACAGGGTGGATATTCCGGCACCCAGCAGCCCCAGTTCGGGCAGTCCGCATTTGCCGAAGATGAGCAAGTAGTTGCCTATGATGTTCAGAACGTTGCCCGTGAGCAGAATCCACATCGGTGTCTTTGTGTCGGTAATGCCGTCGGCAAACTGCTTGAAGGCGTTGAACAGCATTATGAACGGCATTGTAATGAGCAGTACAAGGTAATAGGGGCGCATGAGCCCGAGCAGTTCCTCGGGCTGCCCAAGGTTGCCTATATTCAGGTATAGTATGTCCATCACTGCAATGAGCAGCAGGGCTATTGCGCCGTTGGCAAGCATGGCGTTCTTCAGTGTGCCGCCAATTTCGCGTTTCTTGCCGCTGCCGAAGAGCCTGCCCACAATGGGAGTGAGTCCGTATGAGAACCCTGTGGCGAATATTATGGCAAGGTTGAACATGTTGTTCACGAAACTTGCAGCGCCAAGGTCATCGGTCCCGTGCCGCCCCACCATTATGGTGTCGGCAAAGGATACTAAGATAATGCCTATTTGTCCAATGATGATAGGCAGTCCTAAACGGAACAGTTCCTTATAGTGTGCAGTGTATGGTCTCATTGTTAAGGTGAAAGGTGAAAATCGTAGGCTTCGACGGCGTTACATTATTGCCACAAGTTCCATCTCGAATATGAGTGTGGAGTATGCGGGGATTGGGCCGTTGGCGCGGTTACCGTAACCTGCTTCCCAAGGGATATATACAATCCAGTGGTCGCCGGTGCGCATTTGCGTGAGCGCAATCTGCCAACCGACAATTAGGTCGCTGAGGCGGAACGCCTCGGGGTAACCGCGTTCGTAACTGCTGTCGAACACCTTGCCGTTGATGAGGCTGCCTTTGTAGTTTACTATAACCACATTGCCTGCGCGCGGACTGCGTTCGCCGTCGCCGCTTTTGAGAATTTTTACAAGTACGCCTTGTGATATTTCAAAGAGTTCTTCTTCGCCGTCACGCAATGCCTGCATGAAGGCTTCATTCTTTTGCTTGTATTCGGGGTTCTTTATTTTTGCCATAGTCTTGGTTAAGGGGTTTAAGGGGACTAAGGGCTCTAAAGGAAAAACAATAGTGCCCTTAGTGTTCCTTAATGCCCTTTTCTAAAAAAGCTTTACTCTTCGTTAATCAGTTGCTCGATTGCGCGGCACAACTGGTCGGGGCATGATGTGGGTTTGCCGTTGCAACTTATACCCTTGAGGCGTGCAATCACATCTTCGTATTTCATTCCTCTTACAAGGCTGCTTATGCCTTGAAGGTTGCCGTGGCAACCGCCGTAGAACTTGACGTCGACTATTTTGCCGTTGTCGCCTGTTACCTCAATGAAGCGTGAGCATGTGCCCGTTGTCTGGTAGGTTATTGTTTTCATGTTTTTTATTTCTCATTTCTCATTTCTCATTCACCCGGCGGGTTATTTTATAAGGACCTTCTTGCCATTGATAATATAAATTCCCTTGGTGGGGCTTTCTACCTCGCGGCCTTGCAAGTCATAAATCTCTTTGCTCTCTGCTCTTTGCTCTTTAACCTCGATAACTCCTGTTTCGCCGTTTGTGTAGGTGAGGGTGATGTCGATGTTCTTTGCGACGTATGCAACTTCTTCATATACAGCATTGCTCTCTTTGAATGTGTATCCCTCGAATATTGGGGTGAGCATGGAGAACCGGTCGCCGCCTTTTACATAGCGCTCGCCGCTTGCAAGTTCTGTGCCTTCTTCGTTCACACACTTGTATGTGACAAGGAAATAGGGGTGCGGCTTGTAGCGGTAGATGATGAAGGGGTGTCCGCCGTCCCAGCCTGTGAAGGTGTTGTCGGCGTTGCCGTTCCAATAGTAGTTGTTGCTTGTGCCCTTGACGCTCCATGTGGCGGTGTTTTCGTCGAAGGTGAATATGAACTCTTCTGCGGTATCGCCGCCTGTCACTAATGAACCTCGGAGCAACTGTGGTATGTAGATACCGTAGTTGTTCATCACGGTAAAACGGTTGCCGTCGCCCTCAAAGTTCCAAACAAATCCCGGGTTTGCTTCGTTTATGCCGTTTGTGGTTGTTATGCCGTCGCCCACTTTGCCCACACTGAGGAAACCGCTACGCGCAGTCTCGTCTTTTGCATTGTATATAAGGTATGACGCTCCGCCCTCTAATTCTGTAACGGCTTCGCCAACGGCTGCAACGCCCATAATACCCTCGCAACCGTAGTAGACATCGATGATGGTGTCACGGGTTGGAACAAAGGTCTCTTCGCCTTCCCAGGTGTTGCCAAGGCCGGTGTAGAACGCCAGAACGGGGTCGGCTACAGTGTGGCTGTCGCCAATGGCGCATGGTACATCAATGGCTGTAATGAGGTTGCCGTCCATTGTGTAACAGTTGTAGGTGACATTGTAGGCGGTGCGCTTGTATGTGGCTTTGACAATCTTGTTCTCTCCGTCATCCTCAACGGTGTGCGATGTAGCCTCGTGATTGGCAATTTGTGGAATGTCGGCTGTGAATTCCTTGCCATAGGGTACCGACCGGTAAAGTGTCTGCAACAGATTGCCGTTACTGTCAAAGCACTCGTATGTTACAAGGAACGCTTTTTCATAGACCCAGCCTGTTCCTTGCGGGTATATACCGCCCTTGTTAAGGGTGTTGGGGTTCTGGGCTGCCCGCTCTGGGATGGGGTAGAGAGCGCCGTCACCGGCCATAATGCTGAAGTCGCCGCTTCTTGTATTGTAGGTGTTGGTGAGTGTGACTCCGCTCTCGCCCAAGGCAATTGGTGCTGTGGCGCTGCTTATGTAGCGGCCTGTTGCAGCATTGCGCAGTTTGAATGTCTGTCCGTTTGCGGTTTCTGCAACTTCGGTCAGTTCCCAAAGGTCGGCACCATACTGCTGCAGGGCGGTGGTAACGGTGGCGCTGCCATTGTCATAAATGCTCCATCCCTTGAAGCGCCCGGTGTTGTTGACAATGCGGTAAGTTGTGCCCTCGGCGGGGTAACCTATCTCCAGACTGCTGCCTTGTGCGGTCACAGGGCGGAATTCCCATATGCCGCCGTTGCCGTCTGCCGGGTCACTCCACAGGTTAATCGAGTGGTTCTGTCCGGGACCTGCATAGTTGAGGCACATGCTGCCGTCGGATACCTTTTGGCTGCGTATGCTGTAGTTGTAGTTGTTGCCGTTCTGCGCGTATGCCTTGTCGCCAAGGATGAAGTCGTAGTGGCGGTTGTTTTCGTCATAGTCCCAACGACCGGTGTTGTTCTCGGCTGTGGGCGTGCCTTTTACCGAACCGCCGGGCTTTGCCTTGTTCACTATTGCCCAACGCTCGGGGTTGTCGGGGTCCTGCATGAATGCCCACAACTGGTAATTGTAACCCTCGTTCTTCTCATCCTCTATTATTTCGCTGTTCCACAGGCGGCCGGCAGGTGCGGTGCCGGTCTTGTCGGCAATGTTCATTCCTTCACGCAACAACTGAATGCAGCGGCCGGCGCGGGCGTCGGTGGCTGTTGTCACAATGCGGTACCATGTCTGCTTTTCATCGGTCGACGGGGTGGGCATTACTTTGCTCTCTGTGCCGTTGTTGCCGTCGAGTATATAATGGCGGCCATAGTCATAATTGTTGTAGTTAAGCAACAGCGTGTCTTTTGTTATGCGCTCCCGGAAATCGGCGAAGTCTTTCTTTGCGGCAGGTGTCCAGCCGGTCTCGGCAATAGCCATGAGACGCGGAAGGGCAAGGTACTCCAGTAGGTCATAATCCTGCACGTGTTCTGTCCAGAATGTACCCTGCACGCCAATGTAATATTTGTGCAGTTCGGTGGGGACGTTTGACGGGATGGGCACGTAGTCATATACCGCCTTCACATTGTCTGTTCCGTAACCGGCAACCTTTGGTTCGTCGGCGTCGGTGCTCTGGCGTCGGTTGATGTAGTAGGGTACCTGTGTGGTGATGATGGATTTCATGCCATACTGTGCGGCTTTCAAGGCACATGGTTGTGCATTGCCAATCTCCCAGCACATCATTGTCCCACCTGTGCCTTTTATGAGTTCCTCGTCGGTTCCGCCGGCTGTGAGACTCTCGTTCCACATGATTACGGAGCGTTTCTTGTTGCCCTCCTTTGATGTGACATAATCAGACAGTTGGCGCACGAAGTGTGACTGCAACTGGCGTACGTTGGTGAACCCCTTTTCCTTCATCATTGCCTGGCACTCGGCGTTGTTTTGCCAAGCACTTGTGGGTGTCTCGTCGCCACCGATGTGAATTTGGCTGTAGGGGAATACATCAATTATCTCATCCAATACATCCTTGGCAAACTGCAATACCAAAGGGCTTGCCACGTTCAGTACATCGGCGTATACGCCGCCGTTTACCTGTACGTTGTGCGTGCCGTTGGGGTTGCAACTGAGTTCGGGGTATGCGGCGTTCACTGCGCATGAGTGTCCGGGGAACTCAACCTCGGGGACAACCTCTATGTGGCGTTCGGCGGCGTATGCCACAATCTCGCGGCACTCGTCCTGTGTGTAGAAATATGGCCCGTATGGTTCGCCTGTGTAGTAACCGCCATATACGCGGTCGGTAATCCAATTGTCGCTGCGTGTGGCACCAACGGTGGTGAGCAACGGATATTTCTTGACCTCGAAACGCCAGCCCTGGTCGTCGGTGAGGTGCCAGTGGAAACGGTTCATCTTGTAGTATGACATCACGTCAATCATGCGCTTGATTTGTTCAAGGCCGAAGTAGTGGCGGCTCACATCGAGCATGAATCCGCGGTATTCAAAGCGCGGCGCGTCCACTATGCTCACGATTGGTAGCGTGTATTCTGTTGCAGCGGGGTCTTTGGCTTCGGCCATAACATTTGCGGGGAGCATTTTCTTTATGCTTTGGAATGCATAGTAGAAACCGATGGGCCCGTTGGCGGCGATGGCTATGCCGCCGGCAGTGATGTCAAGGGTGTAGCCCTCGGTGCCGAGTTCTTCGTTGCCGGTGTACATTGACATTGTAATCAGTGCCTCGCCGGCGTCTTTCTTTACTTCAATATTGTAACCTGTGACATTGCCGAACAGGGTTGCAAACTTTGCGGCCTCGGCGGCATTTTCTTCGTTGAGGTTTCCCGTTGCAATGATGAAACTCTCGGGCAATGGCAGGCTGCCTGTGCCCTTTGTCATCTTCATGGGAACCGGGGTGAGGTTTATGTCGCTGTCGGCACGCATAGCCGTCGGCAGGCACAGCAACAGCGCAAGAATGGCAAGTGTAATTTTTTTCATGGTTGTGTAATTATTGGTTAGTATATGTTGTTTCTGTTACTTGTCCGGTTCGTCCTCGGCCTTGAGGGTGGGCAGGCATATATGGTACTTCACAGCAAGCACGCGTGTGAGGAATACGGCAACACCACATGCTACTTGTGTAATGGGGTTTGGCATACCCAACCAACTGCATATGCCGAATACAACACCGCCCACAATGCAGGCCATTGCATAGATTTCCTTGCGGAATATGAGCGGGACTTCGTTTATGAGTACGTCGCGTATCACGCCGCCTGCAGCACCGGTCATTGTACCCATTACAATTGCAACCCAAATGGGGAGGTTGCAGTCGAGCGTCTTCTGTATGCCCACAATGGTGAAGAGGGCGAGTCCCACGGCGTCGAACACGAAGAATGTGTTGTGCATGTGTACAAGGTATTTCCTGAAGAGGATTACCCACAGCAATGCGAGACCTGTACATGAGAGGTAGAACCCGTCGTGCATCCAGAATACCGGCACGTCGAGCATTACGTCGCGCAGTGTTCCGCCGCCAATGGCGGTGGCGGCGCCCACCACGTAGGCTCCGAACCAGTCGAACTGCTTTGCCGAGGCAAGGCGTATACCGCTTATGGCGAATGCGAATGTTCCTATGAAATCAATTATCTGAAGGAAGGTTATGTTGCTGAACCAGTTGAATATGGCATTGATGAGTTCCATTTATTCTTTTGTTTGTTATTGCGAAGATAGTGATAAGAGACGGAAATTCTCTTCTTTTACTCCTTTTTAATAAAAAATATCCTTGAAGTTTTGCAAAATTTAGGATTGTGTATATCTTTGCGATATCAAAATGATATCAAAAAGTATTAACCGATAAAACTCATTATTATGGAAGAGAAAAATGTTTGTACAAAAGTTAAGGGTGAAGAGAAATTCGTGTCTCCTTCAAGCGGCTGGCTGGTTTTGTTCCTTACTTTAGTGGGGCTGATAGGCGGTGCGGCACTGCCCATTACCATGCTTGCCAACGAGGCTTCGGACCTGTGGGCCATCTGTTTCCTTATTCCGGTTGTCTCTATCGTATTCATGTGCGGTCTTTTTGTGGTGAATCCCAATGAAAGTGCTGTCGTTACGTTCTTCGGAAAGTACGTTGGAACGGTGGTTGAGAACGGTTTCTTCTTCATGAACCCTTTTACACAGAAAAAGAACGTCTCTTTGCGCGCACGCAACCTTAACGGCGAACCCATTAAGGTAAATGACCTCATGGGTAACCCCATAATGATTGGTGTGGTGCTTGTGTGGAGGGTGAAGGATACCTTCAAGGCCTCTTTTGAGGTTGACGACTACTCACGTTTTGTGGATATACAGAGTGAGGCTGCCATCCGTAACCTTGCGGGTGCCTATCCTTATGACAACCTTGAGGACGAAGACGCTTCAATTACCCTGCGCAACGGCGGCGAGGAGGTGAACGATCTGCTCGAGAAGTCGCTTGCCGAGAGGCTTGCCATTGCCGGCATTGAGGTTATGGAAGCACGAATAAGTTACCTTGCCTATGCTCCGGAGATTGCAAGCGCCATGTTGCAGCGTCAACAGGCTACTGCGATGGTGGCTGCGCGTCACAAGATTGTGGAGGGTGCCGTGGGTATGGTACAGATGGCTCTTGAGCAGTTGAGCGAAAAGGAGATAATTGAACTTGACGAGGAGAAGAAGGCTGCAATGGTGAGCAACCTCATGGTGGTGCTAACGAGCGACAGGGCTGCTACTCCTGTGGTAAATACAGGTTCGTTGTACCAGTAAAACAACTGCCATGGCAAAAGAGAAGAAATCTTTTGTACTACGCATAAACGGCGAAACTATGTCGGCGCTCGAGAAATGGGCTGCCGACGAGTTCCGCAGTGTCAACGGGCAGTTGGAGTATATCATAACCGACGCGTTGCGCAAGGCGGGCAGGCTGCCAAAAAACAGTAATAGTGATAATGAATAAAACATGATTATAGTATGAACGGACATCTTGGTGAATATATAGTATCGCTTGTGTTTCTGTTGCTTGCAGTGATAGTGGCGTTCGGCAAGGGCGATTTCCTTATCTCGGGTTACAATACCGCGTCCAAGGAAAAGAGGGCAAAGTACAATATACATCGTCTGCGTTTGCTTGTCTCCTCCTTGCTCGTGATAGTGTCGGCGGGGCTTGCTGTTGCCGGATTCTTGAACTGGGGCGAGCCTGAACGCGATTATCTTGGAATTGGTATTCTTGTGCTTGCTGTAATATTTGTTGTTCTCACTTATACCTGGGCAATGAGGAAATGATGTTTTAATGTCAGATGTTTAATGTTGGGTGTGTAATGTTTAAAGTTTAATGATTGAATGAAACGTGTACTGTTCCTTGTTCCTGTATTGTGGGTGTCGATACTGCCGGCGATGTCACAGGGCCGTAAGGCGGTAGAGACATCGACCGACATTGCAATGTTTGCTCCGGCGGCAGTGGGCGCAGGTGCAGCCCTGATAAAAGGCGATTATAAAGGTCTGCTGCAACTTGGCGAGGCACTTGCCGTGCAGGTGGCCGTGTGTTATGGACTCAAATATACGGTTAAGAAACAGCGCCCCGATGGCAGCGACTATCATGCCTTCCCTTCGAACCACACCGGCTTTTCCTTTGCCGGTGCAACGTTCCTCATGAAACGCTATGGTTGGCAATGGGGTGTTCCGGCCTATCTGTTAAGCGGGTATGTGGCTTGGGGAAGGATATATGCCCGGCGTCATGATGTGTGGGATGTGCTTGCCGGTGCTGCAATAGGCGTGGGAAGCGGCTTTATCTTTACAAGACCGTTTGCCAAAAAACATGACCTTGTGGTTTCTCCCACTGTAACCGCCGAGGGGAATTGCGGAATTTACATGTCTATGAGGTTTTAACATTATAAAAGGTTATTATCATTGCTCTCCTTTTGTTTGAAATGATTTTTTGTTACCTTTGCGCTATGTCATGTCTGGGGCTTGTGCCCTTTGTTTCAAGGTAAAAAAGATATAAATATGATAAAACAGGAATGGAAAGAGAAAGGGTACATAAATGAACCGGTACCCGAAGGCGTTGACCTGAAGACTGAAATCCGCCGCATGTGCGAGGAAAAGAATGCCGTTGTGCTTGCGCATTATTATACCGACGGTGCAGTGCAGGATGTTGCCGACTTTGTGGGCGATAGTCTTGCGCTTGCCCAACTGGCCGAAAAGACTACTGCCGACATCATAGTCATGTGCGGCGTGCACTTTATGGCCGAGACAAACAAGATTCTGTCTCCCGACAAGAAGGTACTCATTCCCGACTTGAATGCCGGCTGCTCGCTTGCCGAGAGTTGTCCGGCCGAGGAACTTGCGAAGTTCAAGGCAGAACATCCCGGTTACAAGGTTGTGGCGTATGTGAACACTTCGGCGGCAGTTAAGGCGCTTACCGACATTGTGGTTACGTCGACCAACGCACGCGCAGTGGTGGAGAGTTTTCCAAAGGACGAGAAGATTATATTTGCACCCGACAAGAATCTTGGCGGTTACCTGAATGCTGTAACCCACCGTAACATGTTGCTGTGGAACGGCGGTTGCCACGTTCATGAGCAGTTCTCAATTGAAAAGATTGTAGAACTCAGGAGCGCCAATCCCAATGCAAAGGTCCTTGCTCATCCCGAGTGCAAGAGCGGGGTACTTGCGCTTGCCGACTTCATTGGTTCTACTGCGGCAATCCTTTCCTATGCGCAGAACAGTGACGCAAAGGATTTCATTGTTGCTACCGAGAGCGGAATACTGCACGAAATGCAGAAGCGTTGTCCCGATAAGAATTTCATTCCGGTGCCGCCGATGACCGGTACATGTGCTTGCAATGAGTGTGCATTCATGCGCCTGAATACTCTTGAAAAACTGTACAACACACTCAAATACGAGTGGCCCGCAGTGGAACTCGACGAGAGGTTGCGTGAAGAGGCAAAAAAACCTATTGTGAGGATGTTGGAGTTGTCGAAATAGTTCCCGCCTCATATATAAAAACGAGAAAAGAGATTCCGCGGAATCTCTTTTCTCGTTTTTATATGAAATCTATTGTCTGTTATTTGCCAAATCTTGCGCGCAGGGTCTTTATCATGTCCTGCGTCATGGTATCGAGGTCGTATGAGGGCTTCCAATCCCACTCTTCGCGTGCGCATGAGTCGTCCATCTTGTTTGGCCATGAATCGGCAATTGCCTGGCGCACGGGGTCGAATTCATAATGCATTTTGAAGTCGGGAATGTACTTCTGTATGGAGGCTTTGATTATTTCGGGGTCGAAACTCATTGACGCAACGTTGAATGCATTGCGGTGTATGAGGCGCGAGGGGTCGGCGTTCATTATGTCCACCGCGGCCTTAAGCGCGTCGGGCATGTACATCATGTCCATGAATGTGCCGGCCTGGATGGGGCATGCAAAGTCCTCGCCCTTGACTGCGGCGTAGTATATTTCAACGGCGTAGTCCGTTGTTCCTCCACCGGGGAGGGTGACATTGGAAATGAGGCCCGGGAAACGTACGGCACGCGTGTCGACACCGTATTTCGTGAAGTAGTAGTCGCTGAGCAATTCAGTGGCAACCTTTGTCACGCCGTACATGGTGCGGGGGCGCTGTATTGTGTCCTGCGGGGTGTTGTCGGCAGGAGTGTTGGGACCGAACGAACCAATGGAACTCGGGGTGAACACGGCGCACTTCTTTTCGCGTGCAATCTCAAGTATGTTTATGAGACCGTTCATCTGTATGTCCCATGCAAGCAGTGGCTTTGCCTCGGCAACAGCCGAGAGCAGTGCTGCAAGGTTATATATGGTGTCGATGTTATACTTTTCCACCACGTCGGCAAGTTGCTGGGCGTTCTTCACGTTTGCCTCCTCGGCAGGGCCGCTCTCAAGCAATATGCCTTTTGGCTCGGCG
This sequence comes from Bacteroidaceae bacterium, assembly GCA_017408685.1. Taxonomy (GTDB): domain Bacteria; phylum Bacteroidota; class Bacteroidia; order Bacteroidales; family Bacteroidaceae; genus HGM04593. The sequence goes on from JAFQUE010000061.1 coordinate 14,374, forward strand.
CCGGGAATGTAACCTGCAACAATGTTGCCGTCGGGAATCATGTTGCGTAACTTCATTGTAAGTTCCGAACCAATCTGTCCGGTGGAACCGATAACAAGTACGTTCTTCATAATTATATAATGTTATGTTGTCCTATGAAATGTTTGCACTTCAAAGTTACTCTTATTTTTGTAAAGGACACAATGTATTGTTGTTTTTTTTATAGTAAAAAGATGTTATATGTTTGCTACTTTTTATATAAAAAGGTATTTTTGCGGAACAATGACCAATAATTTGTTTGAATTTATATAAAAAGGATATAACAATGTACGGAAAATTTCAACAACATCTGCAGAATGAACTGGCTGCCATTGATGAGGCCGGTCTGTACAAGAGAGAACGTAACATAGCGTCGCAGCAGTTTGCCGAAATAACTTTGGAGGACGGTTCAAAGGCGCTTAACTTCTGTGCCAACAACTATCTTGGCCTGTCGAACAACCCGCGCCTTATGAAGGCTGCGCAGGAGGCAATGGAAGCACGTGGTTTCGGTATGTCGTCGGTGCGTTTCATCTGCGGTACACAGGATTATCACAAGACTCTTGAAAAGGCAATTGCCGATTACTTCAAGACCGAGGATACAATTCTTTATGCTGCATGTTTTGACGCTAATGGCGGTCTTTTCGAACCGCTCTTCACAGCAGAGGACGCAATCATTTCCGACTCCTTGAACCATGCCTCGATAATTGACGGTGTGCGCTTGTGCAAGGCACAGCGCTATCGCTATGCCAATGCCGACATGGCCGACCTTGAGCGTTGTCTGCAGGAAGCACAGGCTCAGCGCTACCGCATTATAGTTACCGATGGCGTCTTTTCAATGGATGGCAATGTGGCTCCAATGGACAAGATATGTGACCTTGCCGAGAAGTATGACGCTCTGGTAATGGTCGATGAATCGCACTCTGCCGGTGTTGTAGGTGCTACCGGGCATGGTGTTGCCGAACAGTTTGATTGCTACGGACGCATTGACATATTTACCGGTACATTGGGCAAGGCGTTCGGCGGTGCTGTTGGCGGTTTCACAACCGGCCGCAAGGAAATCATCGACATGTTGCGCCAACGCTCACGTCCATACCTCTTCTCGAACTCTTTGCCGCCATCAGTGGTAGGTGCTTCAATAGAGGTGTTCAAAATGCTTGCCGAGAGTGATGAACTGCATACAAAATTGCAGAACAATGTCAACTATTTCCGCGACAGGATGTTGGCTGCCGGTTTTGACATCAAACCTACGCAATCTGCCATTTGTGCAGTAATGCTCTATGACGCACCGCTCTCGCAGGTGTTTGCACAGAAGATGGCTCAAGAAGGTATCTTCGTTACAGGTTTCTATTATCCTGTTGTTCCCAAGGGCGAGGCGCGTATACGCGTGCAACTCTCTGCCGCTCATGAGCAGGAGCACCTTGACAAGGCAATCAATGCCTTTATAAAAGTGGGAAAGGAATTGGGAGTGATTAAGTAACCGTTTAATTATTATAAAAACAAGAATTTATGAAAAAGATGTTTTTTGCTGCGCTTGTTGCATGCGCGTTCCTTACTGTTTCATGTTCGTCAAATGTCGATAAAGTAATTGATTTGAAGAAGGAGCAGGCCGAGGCTGTGAAGGAACTTGACCTTAAGAAGGCTGCCGAACTTGAAAAGGAGGTTGCCGAGATTATGAAGGATTTGACCGACGAAGAGAAGAAAGAATTGGCAAAGAGGGTTCTTGAATAATCAATAAGGCAATATCACATATACACAGACTCCAAACAGCGCGCTGTTTGGAGTCTGTGTATATAATGCTTCAGTGCTTTACCTGTTATGGCGGTTCCCCGGTCGGCGTGGCGGTCTGCTGTCGGCTTCAATCCCGAAGGTGCTTGCCGGCAATCCCTCTTCATTCACGAGGTTCGCGTCGGTGAACGGTTTCCATGCGTAGCGTATGCGGTGCGCCTCGCCTTCAATGATTATGCGGTTGCCCTCAATCCTTGCCTGTTTCTCAAAGTCGACAGCGGTGAAACCTCCAATTTTTCCGGCAATTTCAATACCGCGCAATGGTTTGCCGTCGCTTGTATTCAGCATTGTGGCATTGTTGAATATAATAACGGTTTTTCCCCTGAAACAGAAAGCTCTCGCAGGTGTGGGACCGTGCCGGGCAACGTGCTGCATGCCGTATGTCCGGTTGAGCGCAAGGCGTGCAAGGCGCTCGCCTACAGGTGCTTTATCCTTGGGGTGCACGTCGGTGGGGTGTCCCTTGTCGCTCGATACTGCAAAATCGCAGAACGGAATGGAGTCGGCCATGCGGCGCTGCGAGTCGCGGAAATGGGGCCACGACGGGCGGTTTATGCTTGACAACTGAACGAAGTAGAATGGCATTTCGGGGTTCTCCCAAGTGCGGCGCCAACTGGCGATTAGGGTGGGGAAGATTACCTCGTGCAACTCTACATTGTGGGCATTCGATTCTCCTTGATACCAAATTGCACCTTGGATGGGGTAGCATGCGATAGGTGCAATGCCTGTCTCGTAAAGGTAGCAAGGCTCGTATGGGTGGCGCTGTAGTTTGTTCGTGCTCTTGGCAATATTCCGGGCAGCGCGCCCGCGGCACCAGTCCTGTATCATGTCATTTCCGCGCCAGTTGTAGAGAATATCTACAAGTGTCGGGTTGAACTCTACTGTCTTGCGGTCGATGAACGACTCGGCCGGCGCGCCGCCCACGGCGTTGCAGATGAGGCCCACGGGCACTCCCAATGAGTCGGCAAGCATGGCGCCGAAGTGGTAGGCTACAGCCGAGAAGTCACTTACATTCTGTTCGTTCTGGAGTTGCCATGCAGTGGGGCTGTAGTAGTCGTGACGGTTGAGTGCTGCGAGACTTGCGCTGTCCCATTCCACGTTGTCGGTGAATACGCGCGGTTTCATGTCGTAAAGGCGTATATCCTTGCCTTTTACATTGGCAAGACTCTGTGCTTTGTGCGAACTCTCCTTAACCATAAATGCCATGTTCGATTGTCCTGAACACAACCACACTTCGCCAACAACGATATTCTTGAACTTCTTTTTCTCTTTTCCGCATTCGACGGTAAGGGTGTACTTCTCGCCGTCGGCCAGCATTGGGGTGAACATTACCTTCCAACTGCCATCCTCGGCGGCATTGGTTACTCTCTTCTGCTTGCCGAGGCGTGCCGTGATTTCGCTGCCGGCATTGGCTGTTCCGCTCACCGTGAATGCTTTGTTCTGCTGGATGACCATGTTGTCGCTGTAGATTGCGGGCAACGACAAACCGCCAAAGTCGCCGGTTATGGCCGAGTAGACCTGCTGTGCGATTATGGCTGCACCTTCGGGGTCGGGGTGCAGGGCGTCGGGCATGAGGTCGGGGCGGCTGTAGAGGTGGCGGCTCAGGTCAATGAGTTCGCAGTTGCTGTATTGTGCTATCTTCTCAATCTCCTCCTGTATTTGCCAGTACCAGTCGCGTGTGCCGCTCTTGAAGCGTCGGTGCCAATGGAAGATTGGGGTCATGCGGCATACATATATTTGCGGGTTGCCGCCTGGGTGCGTTTCCCTGAAATTTTCTATTATGCCTGTGTAGTCCCCGAAGAATTCATCGCGGTAGTTGGGCCAGTTGCGCGGGTCGGTGTCGTTGAGACCCAAGTGTATTACCACGATGTCGGGGGTGAACTCAAGTGCGGCCTTGTACTCCGGCAGTTTCGTGTAGGGGCGGTGACCGCTGTTCAGCAGTGTTGCTCCCGAGTGTCCGAAATTGCGTACTTCGTATCCCTCGCCAAGCAGTTGCTGCAACTGTGTGGGGTATGATGTCTCTGCTGGGTTCCTGTGCCCGTATCCGTATGTAACGCTGTTGCCCACACATGCAACCTTTATCTTCTCTTGTGCAACAACCGGCAACGGCAGCACAAACAATAGCAGCATGATGTATCTTCTCATATTGCGGTTCTTTATGTATGTGTTGTATATCAGCAGTGCGCACGCCGGTTCCTGCATACGTTGCATGCAGGAACCGGCGTTATAGTGCTAGTTTATTTAAAACTCGATGTCTATGGTCGTATTGCTCTCCAAAGGAGTCTCATCGTTCTCCTGGAAACGGGGTACATATTCGCCCTGTTCTGCAACAACAAAGTCAATTGCCTCCTTCAGACTTGCGGCAAACTTTGCAAAATCTTCGCGGTAAAGGAAAATCTTGTGCTTCTCGAAACTTATGGTTGCATTATCGCCCTCACCGTTTACAATCTTCTTGCTCTCGGTAATCGAGATGTACATTTCGTCCTTCCGGTTCTTCTTTACGTCGATATAATATATTCTCTTTCCGGCTTTTATTGCCTGTGAATATGCAATATCCTTCTCGTTCTCGTTAATTCCACTCTTCTTGTAGTCTTCCATTGTAATAAATGTTAAATCACAGTTTTCAAGTCTCAAATATGAATATTTATTTTTACAAAAACAACGCTTTTGCCATTTTTTTTGATAATTGGCCTTATTTTGTGCTATAATCGACGGTGGTTAAATGTTACTGAAAGAAAACAGTTGGTAACCAATGCCGCTTGCCGAACATTTGTGCAGTGTCGATTGTTTATAATAATAATGTAAGAAGTTGTTTAAATTTTTATAAAATACCGCTATTTGTTTGCTTGTGTCGCAATTTAGTGCGAAATTTGCACAAAATCAGAAAAAGCGTTTTATGATTAACAGAGTTCTTATCCGTTTGAAGGTCGTGCAGATTATTTATGCATATTACAAGAATAGTGGAAAAAGCATAAAGGCTGCCGAAGACGAGGTATTCTTCAGCTTGTCAAAGGCATATGACCTTTATAACCATTTGTTGCTGTTGATGGTTGCCATCACTCATTACGAAGCCGACAGAATCTCTTTCCTCAGTATGAAGGTGAGACCCACAGAGAGTGACAGGAATCCCAACCTCAAGTTCGTGAACAACCGTTTCATAGCTCAACTTGAGAAAAATGAACAGTTGGTTAAATTTGCCGAGAAAAGCAAGTTCAATTGGGTCGATAATTCAGACCTTCTGCGCCGTTTGCTCGACGCTATTGTGCAGAGTGACGTATACAAGGAGTATATGGCTTCGGAAACGTCATCGTACGAGGAGGACAAGGAGTTGTGGCGCAAACTTTACAAGACATTTGTTTTTGACAATGAGGAACTTGACGCTCTGCTCGAGGAGCAAAGCCTCTACTGGAATGACGACAAGTCCATAATCGATACCTTTGTGCTCAAGACAATCAAGCGTTTCGAGGAGGAAAACGGCGCAGCGCAGCAGCTGCTTCCCGAATACAAGGACTCTGCTGACATGGATTTTGCTTCAAGACTCTTCAGGGCTGCCATTGCCAATGCCGATGAGTATCGCCTGATGATGAGCGAATGTTCCAAGAACTGGGATATGCAACGTCTGGCATTCATGGATGTTGTAATCATGCAGGCTGCGATTGCCGAGGTCATGACATTCGGGGACATCCCTTTGTCGGTGACACTCAACGAGTATGTGGAGATTGCAAAGCACTACAGTACTGTAAAGAGCGGTTCGTTTGTGAACGGTCTGCTCGACTCCATAACAAAGAAACTTCGCAGCAACGGTAAAATAGACAAGTAATATAAGTATAACCAATAAAATATAAATTCTATGGTATTTTTGAATGCAGCGGCACAGGGTGCCGGGAGTGGTATGACATCCACAATCGTGATGTTTGTAGCGGTGATTGCAATCATGTACTTCATGATGATTCGTCCTCAGCGCAAGCAGCAGAAGAAGATTGATACATTCCGCAAGGGATTGCAGCCGGGTCAGGAGGTTATCACAAACGGCGGTATCTATGGAAAAATAAAGTCAATAGACAATGGCGTTGTAATGCTTGAGGTTGCTCACAATGTTGTTGTTCGTGTGGATATATCTGTGATTTATCCTAACCAGGCCGAGGTACAGCAGCAGGGTAACTGATACCTTCCTGTTTCTTCAATAGAAAATTGAGGAGGCTGTGAAAATACCACAGTCTCCCTTTTGCACGAAAAACACGCTTATGCCTGCAACAAAACCGAATAAGGGACAAGAAATATGGGTGTTCCTCGTTTTCCTGTTTGTCTCGTTCTGCTTGTGGTTGATGAAGGTCACAAACGAGAATTTTGAGACAAGCATTCCTGTGGGTGTAATAGTGAAGCACATCCCGCCCGGTGTGGAACTTGAAAACGATGATGTGGAAATTGAGGTGGGTGTAAGGGCCAAAGGAAGCAAATTGCTTGCCTATAAACTGTGGAAAGAGTGCAATATTGTTGTTGACTATAATGATTTTGCCGACAATGATGGAGTGCTTTCCTTGCCTACTTCCAAACTCACGAATAATGTCGAGGGTTCTTTGCCACCGTTCTTCTCATTCAAGTATTTCGAGGACGATTCCTTGATTTTGAGAGTAAGAAAGGAGAGTGCTGTGTTGCCCGTGCTTTTCAAGCCGGTGATTGTTGCCGGCAGGAATGTTGAATATAACGGTTTCGTCTTGAGTATCGATAGTGTGACGGTTACTGCTCCTCCTGCATTTATGCATGGAATGGAGAATGTTGAATTTGTGACCGATTCGCTTGTTACAGTGACAAAAGACACAGTCTTGAGCTTCGCATTTCCCAAAAGGAAGTATGTCGGGTATGAACCGGATATGCTCACGGCAAGCATAAAGGCTTCTCCATACACGGTTGTTAGCGTAAAACGCAAACTGCAACTGGTTGACATGCACTCAAGCGATGTGAACATGCTCAGCATTCCCGATTCGGTAACCGTTTCATGCCTGCTCCCGCCAAGCAGGGTTGCCGATGTCGGTGAGGCTCACTTTGCTGTTTATGCTGCCCCCGGTGATATAATCAATGGTGAAAGGGATACATTGCGGTTCAAGGTCGCCTCGTTGCCTCCTTTTGTGCGCTGGGAGAACGTGAGGGTGGAACCTGAATACATTCTCCTTGACAATAAATGGTCATTCAGGATTTTGGGTATTTTCAATTAAGGAGGTTCGGGACTGTTTGAATTCATGTAGCCAAGATTTTTAGAACAGAGACTCAATGGGAAATTGCATTAAACTGGCCATCACGGGCGGAATAGGAAGTGGAAAATCCGTCGTGTCACGTATTCTCGGTATCATGGGGGTGCCGGTGTACGATTGTGACAGCATGGCCAAGAAAATAATGGTGTCCGACCCCTCGATTGTCAAAGGGCTCAAGCGCATGTTCGGTGAATCGTGCTACAATAGCGACGGCACACTCGACAAGGATTTTCTCGCTTCACGCATATTTACCGACGACAATAACATCGAGCGTGTGAATGCTTTGGTTCATCCTGCCGTAAAGAGGGATTTCGAAAGATGGGCAGCAGCCAAGGATTGTCCGCTGGTTGCTGTAGAGACTGCGGTTTTGTATGAATCGGGGCTTATAGACTCTGTCGACAAGGTGCTGGTGGTGTGGACCGACAAGGAAACTGCCATACGCCGTACTATGCAGCGCAGCGGCATGAGTAGGAATCAAGTGCTTAGCAGAATGCTCAAGCAGGTGTCGGCCGATGAACTGCTGCTGCTCACCGATTACTCCTTATACAACGGCGGCGATACTCCGCTATTGCCCGGTGTAATGGAACTGCTCGATGAACTGAAGTGCTGAAATCTTGAATTTTTGTTAACGGATTTTGCTGTGTAGGATTGATTTTATATCTTCGCAAAAACGATTATACCAGCGGCATGAGTGTCGCTATATTTATAGGAACTATTACTAAATTACATTATTTATGTTTGAAAGAATTTTGACAATCTCGGGCAAACCCGGATTGTACCAGTTGTTGTCACAGGGACGCAACATGTTTATTGTGGAATCCATTGACAAGACAAAGAAACGTCAGCCGGTTTATAACAGTGACAAGGTCGTAATGCTTGATGATATAGCCATTTATACCGACACCGAGGAAATTCCTTTGAGAGAGGTGTTTGCCAAGATTCTTGAAAAGGAAAACGGAGTACTCTCATTTGATATCAAGATGTCGACTCCCGAAGAACTCGTTGAGTATTTCGAGTCTGTTATGCCCGATTATGACAGAGAGAGGGTGTATCTCACACATATAAAGAAAATATATACATGGTATAATATCCTTGTCGAGAACGGGATACAGGATTTTACAGCCCCCGAGGAAGAGGGTGAGTCCGAGAATGCCTGAATAAAAAGATAAACTTTCATGAAAAAGATTCTATTACTATTTGTTGTTGTCTTTGCCGTTACGGCAAGCAGCAATGCACAGGGGCTTGACGCCCTTTTTGGGAAACTGAAACAGAAGGCTGAAGAGAATAGCCAGAATAACCAGAATGCCGGTTCTTCAACCAATGACCTTATGGGCTTGGGCCAGAGCCTTTTGGGTGGTGTAGTCAATACCCTTGTAAATGGCAAGGCTGTCACTGCAGCCGATCTCGCCGGCACGTGGGGTTATAAAGGTACTTCATGCAAACTCGAAAGTGAAGACATGCTTGCAGAAATGGGCGCTTCGCTTGTTACAGTGAAAGTTGAAGAAAAACTTAATGAACTCCTTCTCAAGGTAGGTGTTTCCGAGGGAAAGGCCAGTGTTGAATTCGACGCTGCCGGCAATTGTATTGCCCACATCGGTAAAACACCGTTCCAGGGTACGTATGTAATTGGCGAGGATGGCAAGAGCATTGTTTTCTCATTCCTTGTGGGTCAGGTTAACTTGAACTCGGTAATCGAGTACCGCGGCAATGAGATGAATCTCACATTCGACGCAGATAAAGTGCTTGCCCTTGTCAAGAACCTGAGTGCTTCGGCTGCCCAGTATGCTCCTTCTCAGACAGGTCAGGCAACACAGTTGTCACAGACAATGGCTCTCGTTTCAACATTGGGTACCTTGCTCGAGGGTTACAATGGCATGAGATTAGGATTGAAGTTGGCGAAATGATTTCCTGAATATAAAGAGAATTATCATAAGAGCCGCACTCCCAAAGAGTGCGGCTCTTATGATAATTGTTTGCTTGGAGAGGCTTATCTGCTTCCTTTCAGGTACGAGCCAATCGATAGCAACCATGCAGTCAATATGCTCACAACCATGCCTATGGCGCCAAAGAGCAAGAAGTTGGCGTCGGTGTATTCGCTCATCAGGAATACTGCAACCTCGCCCGTAATGAAACCCGTAAGCGCAGCATAACCCTTCACGCGTTTCATGAACACGGCAATGAAGAACAGGCCGCCAAGGCCGCTGGTGAGCAATCCTAAAGCCTCGTTGAAGAAGTCAAGGAACGATTGTATGTCCCATGTAGCCATGAACAGTGCAAGCAGCAGTCCCACTATGCCGCTCACAACCGAAGCCCAACGGGCTACTGAAACGAGCTGCGAGTCGGACGTGGAGGTGCGGAAACGTTTCCAGAAGTCTATTGAGAATGCCGTTGCCACACTGTTTATGTTGCTCGAAATAGTACTCATGGTTGCGGCAAAGATGGCAGCAATGAGTGCGCCTGCAACGCCGGCCGGCATTTGGCTCATCATGAAGAACGGGAAAATTGCGTCGGACTGCCCCATTGTGACATCAAGTTCTGCCGGGTGGGTCTTGTAGAAGGTGTAGAGACCTGTTCCAATCATGTAGAAGACTACTGAGACGAACACGCTCATTACGCCGTTCACCAGAATACCGCGACCGGCCGACTTTTCGTCGGGGGTGGTCAGGTAACGTTGTATAACGGTCTGGTCCGATGTATATGATATAAGGTTATTGGCCAGGCCGCCGAGTATTATAACCCACCAGGTGGCTTGCGACCATGAACTGCTCAAGTCGAACAACCGCAACTTGTCATTCTCCAACGCAATTTCAATGCAACCGCTGATTCCGCCTTCGGTGCCAACGGCCAGGTACACCGCGGCAAAAAGGGCTCCGAAGACAAGTATCAGGCCTTGCACCACATCGCCCCAGATGACCGCTTCTACACCGCCCATGGTGCAGTATATAATGGTAACCAGGCCCATGAGCACTATGCACAGATAAATATCTATGCCTGTCACGGCAGTGAGTGCCAGTGATGGCAGGTAGAGCACTATGGCCATGCGTACAATCATGAATATACAGAATAGTGTTGAGGCCAGCATGCGGGTGAAGAGGTTGAAACGCACCTCCAGTATCTCATAGGCGCTGGTAACGTTCAGTTTGCGGAAGTAAGGGAGGTAATACTTTATAACCGGGAAACTGACAAGCAGTATCATCCACAGCATGGGGTAGTAGGTCCAGTCGGTGCTGTATGCTTTTGCCGGGATTGTCATGTAGGTTATGGCAGAGAGCATGGTGGCATATATGCTTATGCCTGCAGCCCACCATGGTATGCGGCCGCCTCCTTTGAAGAAGTCGTCGGCGCCATTCTCCTTGCGCATGAAGTATATTCCCATGCCGAGCATACCAACAAGGTAGAGTACCAGGACGGTCCAGTTGAGCCAACCGAAGTCTTTTTCGTTGGTTACTTCAACGTGTGTAACATCTGCACTGCGCACACCCGGCATTAGTTCTCCACCGCTGTAACTCCAACCTTCTCCTCCATCCTCAGGCGTCAGGCAGGCTCCGGCACGGGCCAGGAGACTGTTGCCGGGCAAGAGTCCCCATGAGTCGGTAATGGTGTGGTATGTCAGTACATCTTCGCGGAAACGGTACCAGTCGGGTGTGTGACGCAGGTACATGCTGTCCTGCTGTCCCGATATTGCGCTCAGGAATATGTCGTGGTCTACACCGCCGAAGAACAGAACATGACTGTAACCTACGGCGCTGCAGGTGCTGCCTACTATTGCTTGCGGCTGCAATGCGGTGCCGGTTGTTTTTGTAAAGGCCGGCGCAGTACGCTTCCATTGTTCCGGTTCCACATTGCCTTTCTTCAGTTCGGCGATTGGCATATATATACCGTCTGTGTATACTATCGCCTCACAGCCTTCTGTCTTGGGCCGGTATCCGCCAAAGAGGAACAGAGCGTGTCCTGAACTCGTGTTCTGTACTGTTGCGCAAGGCTGCAGGCGGCAATCGTCGGGTATGGTGCCGGCAATGCTCCATGCATTTTTTTCGCAGGGGAAGGGCAGGGCGTACACCTTGTTGTTCGGTATGCCGTCTGTTTCTCCTCCGGCTACCCATAGCATGCCGTTGTGGAAGGTGGCAGCAAAGTTGTCCAATGCTACCGGTAAGGGAGCGATTTTTGTGGTTGTGCTGTCCGAAGCATTGATGAATATGCATTCGCTTATTGAGGCCGTCGCGTCCATCCCGCCCAAGTATACGGTTCCACCGGGTACTTGTACGCTGGCTCCATAGGCTCTGGGATAGTATACCTTCTGCCCGCCATCGGCACAAGGTACGTCGGGGAAGTTGCAGCCTCCGTAGGTTGCCAGACTGCCCTTTGTCCAACTTGCATAGTGCCCCGAAACGGCTTTGTTCATAGGTGTGGAGGACGACACGGTAACTTTGTTCTGCGCCATGCCGAGCATGGAGCATATGAGTAGTGATAGAAAAATATGTCTTCTCATGAATAGATTTTTGGTGTGTTGCCAATTTGTGAAAGTCAAGTTTCCTTGGAGTAGAAACCTTATCTTGTCAATTCATTGCAAAGTTCAAACGATTTTATCATCATTCTCGGGATGTGGAAAGGTCCTTTGAATATGTTGCCTTTGGCGGGCTGTGCCACCGTGCCGTCGCGGTGCAGATAACCGTACCATTCGCCGTGCTCTCCGTCGGGGAAGTGGGCGTATGTCCACTCGCTTATCTGTCTATGCCATATCAGGTACTTGTCGTCACCTGTTGCCTCATAGGCGTAAAGGGTGGCAATTATGGCTTCGGTCTGTGGCCACCAGAACTTCATGTCCTGCGAATAGTCCTGCGGTGGCAGACCACGGCAGTCGCGGAAGTTTATTATGCCGCCGTACTGCTTGTCCCAACCCCACTCCCACGACCAGTCAAGAATCTGCAGCGCCTGTGCCGTAATCTCTTTGTCCCAGCCGCGGTGCTTTGCCTCTTCGAGCAGGAACCATGCTGTCTCAATGCAGTGTCCTGGGTTTATGACACGCCCGTTCAGGGTGTCGATGAACTCTCCGTTGGGGCCCACCGTCTCAAGCAATGCGTTGAATTCCGGTTTCATGAAATCCTTGAGCGAAGCAATGGATTCGTTTATCTGCTGGTCGAGTACCGGGTCGCTTATTACGTTGCGTATTCGTGAAGCGGTGTTTATGAGAATCATTACAAGCGAATGGCCCTTCGCTTCCAGTGCCGGCAGGTATTTGGGTTCCATGTAGCCCGGTGTGGCTACAAACCGGCGTATGTCCTTGAACAGTTTCAGCGCCTTTTCGGCGTATGTCTTGTCGCCGCTGGCTTTTGCATACTCTGCCATTGCAATGGCTGCAAAACTCTCCGAGAATACATAGCGGCGCTTGCGCAACGGTGTGCCGTCGGCTTTCACTTCAAAGAACATTCTTCCGTCGCTGTCAAAACAGTGTGCCTCAATGAAGTCAATAGTGCTTTTTGCTGCGGCAAGCCACTCCGCGTTCTTCTCAATTGTGTTGTATGCGAAACTGCATACAAAGGCGAAGCGTCCCTGGAACCACACCGATTTTGTGCTGTCCATTAGCGAACCGTCACGGTCGACACAGGTGTACACGCCGCCGTTCACGCGGTCAAGTCCGTTCTTTAGCCAAAAGGGCATTATGTCGTTTACAAGGTCGTCGCGGTACTTTTGCGACCAGCCTTTGAGATATTCATTCCAATTCATAGTATTTCAAATAGGGTCATCAGGGTCCTTGGGGACTTTAAGGACTCTAAGGAGTTTTTTTTGGTGTTTTTATCAGAATTTATTGCAACGTTCAAAGAAGTTTATTGCCTCGAGCTCCTTGCGCATTGCAGACTCCTCTTCGTCGGTCATGTTCTGGAATGGCGTGCGGTTCTTGCCAAGGTCAAGACCTATGAGTTTCATAATGCGCTTTCCGCCCACAATGTTTCCGCGATAATGGCATATGACATTGATGACCTCCTGCGAGAAGTTCTGCAACTCGCGTGCCTTCTCAATGTCACCAGCGTTCCACGCGTCAATAATGCCTGCGAGGTTGCAGCCGTTGTAGTTGGTTGTTCCGCCAATACCGCCCTGTGCGCCGCCCATGGCAAGGCAAGGAAGGATTGTCTCGTCCTGTCCGTGCAGCATGTCGAACTTGCCGTTCTTGTACAAACGGCACTGGTTGTACTCGTACAGGCTCTCGAATGTGTACTTTATGCCTGCAAAATTGGGAATGCGCCCGTCGACGGCCTCAAGGAACTTTACCATTGGCAGGTATGCGCCGTTGAATGCGGGGATGTGGTAGAAGTAGAAAGGCAATTCCGGAGCAGCCGAAGCAATCTCCTCGCAATATTTTACCAGTTCATCAACGCGCCCCACCTTTGGGAACGGTGGAGCCATGGCGCCAATGCCGAAGACACCCATCTTCTGTGCATGCTCGGCCATGCGGCGGCTCGATTTCACGCAGGTGCTGCCCACGTGGACAATAATCTTGAACCCTTCGGGTGCTGCGGCAACCCAGGCTTCGGTGAGTTTTATGCGCTCTTCCTCGGTGAGCATGTAGCCTTCACCCGATGAACCATTGATGAAAACACCCTTCATGCCATTCTTGGCAAGCATTCGGGCATATGCGGGAATTGGTTCGTAGTTTACTTCTCCGTTCTCATAAAATGGGGTAAACGGAGCGTCAATGAGTCCGATAATCTTTTCCATAATCAGTAGTTATATGTTCTGTCAATCTATCCGAAGAATATTGTTAACTACAAAAAAAAGAAAAAATATCTTTAAGAGCAAATTTGCGCGCGATTTTCGCTGATTTTCGCTGTTTGCATTCAAATAAGGTTCAGCAGTAGTATTTTCTTCTGTTATTGTTGTAGAGGATGACTGCACGCAGGAACGGTTGGTTTTTCAGTTCGGCAAGGTCATACTCGTCATCGTCATAGACATAACTGTTCCCGTCGCGGTTGTAATCCTCGTACGGTTCCTCGTCAACACTGCCCGGTTCATCGTCAAAGTCATCGTTATACTCATCCTCATCAACCGCCTTGCTGTTGTTGCGTGGGAACGGGTCTATTCCCAACAGCAGCAGTTTCTCGGCGGGGCTCATGCTGTCATACTCTTCACGGGCTATTTCCGTGAGGTATTCAATGAAATCTTTCGGTAACATCATACTTATATTCTATTCAATCTGTTTTCACATCCTTGGTGGTTCCTTGTGCGGCTCCTGTGGCGAATCCTGTCGCAACTGAAGAAGTTGCTGTTGTCGACCCTCGATTCAAGGCTGTTGCGATACTCTCTGAACGAGGCAATCCTGCGTCTTGCCACACCGCTTTCCATGGCTGCTTGTGCCACGGCAACCGTAACCTCTGTCAGCAGGCGTGGGTCACCTATCTTCGGCAGTATATATTCCTTGCCGAATTCCAAATCCTTGCCGTAACGCTCTTTTATCTCTTCAGATACAGCCTCGCGCGCTGTTGCCGCAATGGCACTGGCAGCCGCCAGCAGCATAGGAGCATTTATTGTGGTGGACAGGGTGTCTAATGCTCCGCGGAAAATATAAGGGAATGCTATGGCGTTGTTTATCTGATTGGGCAGGTCGGTGCGTCCTGTGGCTATGATTGCGTCGGGCCTCAGATGTTGTGCACGCTCATAATCGATTTCAGGCGTGGGGTTGGCCAACGCAAAAATTATAGGGTTCTCGCTCATTACCTCAAGGTCGTGGTCGCGCAGCAGATTACCTTTTGAAACACCAATGAACACATCGGCATTGGTCATTGCCTGTGATAGGGTGCTGAACGGTGTTTCAATGGCAAATTCCTTTTTTACAGTGCTTAGGTCGCTGCGTGTGCTGCTAATGACTCCCTTGCTGTCCACCATTGAAATATTTTCTCTCTTTATCCCCAAGCGGGTGAGCATTCTTGCTGTGGATATACCGGCAGCCCCGGCTCCGCAAATCACAACCTTTATGTCGGTAATCTTTTTACCGGCAATGGAGCATGCATTCATTAGTGCTGCCGAAATGATTACGGCCGTGCCATGCTGGTCGTCGTGCAGCACCGGAATGTCGAGCAGTGAACGCAGTTTCTCTTCAATGTAGAAACATTCGGGAGCCTTTATGTCCTCGAGGTTTATTCCGCCGAATGTAGGCGCTATTGCCTGTATCGTGGCAATGATTCTTTCCGGTTCCTCATCGCTTATCTCAATGTCGAATGCGTCAATGTCGGCGAATATCTTGAACAGCATAGCCTTGCCTTCCATTACCGGTTTCGACGCTAATGCTCCGACATTTCCCACACCCAATACTGCGCTGCCGTTTGACACCACAGCCACAAGGTTGCCTTTGTTCGTGTATCGGTAAGCCTTCCAACGCTCCCTGTCAATCTCCTTGACCGGTGCCGCGACTCCGGGCGTGTATGCAAGCGAAAGGTCATCGACAGTGCCAAATGCTTTGGTAGGTATTGTCTCTGTCTTTCCCGGTCTCTTTTCAGCATGGTATTTCAACGCTCTCTTCTCCAACTCCTCATCCATGACTTTTTATTTTGAGAACAAACGAACTTCTGTGTTGGTTTCGGCAGATATCTGTTTTTTGCCCATTTCATGCGCCGGCTTTTTGCCGTTTCGCGTTTATGTTATATCTTCGCATATACAATAACTATGTAATCGGATATTATGGATAATTTTCTGGAACTCTTGAAGAAACGTCGCAGTACCCGCATGTTTACCGATGAACCTGTTGCGCAGGACGATGTGTGCACACTCATGAAGGCTGCACTGATGTCGCCCTCGGGACACCGTTTCAACCCATGGGAGTTCATCCTTGTTGAGGATAAGGAGGCTTTGAAAGCACTCTCGGTGAGCAAGGAGCACGGCGCGGGCCTGCTCGATGGTGCAGCCATGGCTGTTGCAGTCATAGCCGACACAACAAAGACCGATGTGTGGATTGAGGATTGTTCTATCGCAACAATCATCATTCAACTAATGGCCGAGGAGCTGGGTCTTGGCAGTTGCTGGGTGCAGATACGTCGCCGTAGCGACGCCGAAGGTATTCCGGCCGAGGAGAATGTAAAGTCAATTCTTGCTATCCCCGATAATTATGCGGTTCTCTCCATTGTGGCAATAGGGCACAAGGCACGTGAGAGCAAACCTTTTGACGAGGATAAAATGCAGTGGGAAAAAATTCATATAGGCGGTTTCGGTGGAAAATAAAAGAATAGTCATAGTAGGCGCCGGCAACATGGCCACATCGCTCTCCATGGCGCTCAGGAAAAGCGGTAACACTCCTGTTGCCGTGTGGAGTCGCACGCTCGCTTCGGCTGAGCAGTTGGGAACTCTTTTAGGTTGTGCGTTCACGGATGAACTCACATCCTTGCCACCGGCCGATGTGGTCATAATTTCCGTTGTCGACAGCGCTTTGCGCCATGTGGCGGCCCAAGTGTCTGCATGCTATCCCACAGCGCTCATATTGCATACAGCCGGCAGCATACCGCTCAGCGCCTTGCGCGAGGCCGGGGCTCTCCGCACCGGAGTCTTTTATCCCATGCAGACAATGAGCAAGCAGAATATTGTCCCGTTTGATGATGTGACAATCTTTATCGAGAGCGAAAGTGATGAGGATACAGCCTATCTGCAATCACTTGCCTCGTCGTTGAGCAGCAAAGTCGTCTATGCTACAAGCGAGCAGCGCTGTTTCCTTCATGTAGCAGCCGTGTTTGCATGCAATTTCCCCAATGCTCTCTACTGTATGGTTGCCCAACTTCTTGAGTCGAAGAACCTGCCGTTCGATTCCATGCTTCCTCTCATTGACGAGGCCGCAAAGAAGGTACATCGCATGCACCCGCTTCAGGCGCAGACAGGTCCTGCCAAACGAGGTGACATCAACGTTATGAACTCCCACAAGTCAATGCTCCCCGAAGAACTTGCTTCCATATATGAAATCATGAGCAACTACATTATGAAACATAACATATAATATGATAAACTACGACCTTAAAAAAATCAGAGCGCTCATCTTCGATGTCGACGGTGTGCTCAGCCGCGAGACTATTCCGGTGTCATCAAGCGGCGAACCCATGCGCACCGTAAACATTAAGGACAGTTATGCGCTGCAGCTTGCTGTCAAAAACGGTTTCCGTGTTGTCATTATCACCGGCGCACGCACCGAGGCTGTAAAAGTCCGTTATCGCGGCCTTGGTATAAACGATATATATATAGGTGCGTCCATAAAAAAAGATTGCCTCGAAGAGTTCATGCTCATGTATGAACTCCAACCCGAGGAAATTCTATACATGGGCGATGACATCCCCGACTACGAGGTAATGCAAATATGCGGACTTCCCGTTTGCCCCTCGGACGCAGCAGTCGAAATAAAGCAACTCTCCAAGTACATATCTCCTGTTTCCGGCGGTAACGGGTGTGTACGTGATGTTGTGGAGCAGGTGTTGCGTGCGCAGGGGAAGTGGATGGATGAGGCTAATGCGTTCGGCTGGTAGTTTTTTTTGTTGAAAGTTTACAACTTTCCGTTTTCACCTTTCACCTTTAACATTATGCTTGACAATCTAAAGAAATACAGAATAATCCTGGCGTCGGCGTCGCCGCGTCGCAAGGAACTTATGCAGGGGCTTGATGTCGATTTTGAAGTTCGTCGCCTGCCCGATGTTGATGAATCTTTCCCTCCCGAACTGCAGGGGGGTGATATACCGCTTTATATCTCAAGGAAGAAGGCCAACGCCTATCGTCCGCAAATGGCGCCCGATGAACTTGTAATAACTGCCGACACCATTGTGTGGCTCGATGGTGTTGCGCTCGGTAAACCTGCCCATGAAGACGACGCACGCCGCATGTTGCGTAATATGTCGGGCAAGACACATCAGGTGTTCACCGGAGTTACCATAACCACAAAAGAGGAACAGCAAAGTTTCGTGGCGCAGTCCGATGTCACTTTTGCCCGCCTCACCGACGAGGAAATTGAGTACTACATTGCCAAGTACTGCCCTATGGACAAGGCCGGTTCCTACGGTGCCCAGGAGTGGATAGGTTACATAGGCATGTCCAATATTGTGGGTTCGTACTTCAATGTCATGGGGCTTCCTGTGCAGCGGCTTTACGAAGCACTGAAACTTATACCATAACGTGATTACCCGGATAATGAGAAACTGTTTAAATTTCTAATAAAATTATTCTTATATTGGAAACTGCAATTTCGTTGTTTTTTATATTCAAAATGTCTGTATCCACCTTTTTCGCGGTTACATAGCCCGCTATGTGCCCTTGAAATAGAAGCAAACATCCTATTTTTGCTCTATAAAAAACTTAACGATATAAATTTAAACAGCTTCTGGAAAATTGCTGAAAAATTGCTCATAAAAAATGTGTGCTTTTTTTTGAAGTGAACATACTTTGCCGTATCTTCGCGTGTCCAAAGGGTTTTGTTTTGGACATAGTTTTTAAAGGCAATTAATAATCAAATATATGGCTGAAACAAAATTCATCTTCGTCACCGGTGGCGTGGCTTCATCACTTGGTAAAGGTATCATCTCGGCGTCTTTAGGCAAACTCTTGCAAGCGAGGGGGTACAAGGTTACAATCCAGAAATTCGACCCGTATATCAATGTCTCTCCCGGTACGCTCAATCCTCAAGAACATGGCGAGTGCTACATAACAATCGACGGTCATGAGGCCGACCTTGACCTTGGTCACTATGAGCGTTTTACCGATATAAAGACTACGCGCTGGAACACCTTCACCACTGGCCGCATATACAGCGAGGTTATCGAAAAGGAGCGCCGTGGCGAGTATCTTGGAAAGACGGTTCAGGTTATTCCCCACATCACCGATGAAATAAAACGCAAGATGAAGCGTGGCAGCACAAAGGAGAAGCTCGACTTTGTTATTACCGAGATTGGCGGTACTGTAGGCGACATCGAAGGCCTGCCGTTCCTCGAGGCTATCCGTCAACTCAAGTGGGAACTTGGCCGTCGCGCAGTGTGCGTACACCTTACATATGTTCCCTATCTTTCAGCAGCCGGCGAACTCAAGACAAAGCCCACACAGCATTCTGTAAAGCAGTTGCAGAGCCTGGGTATACAACCCGACTGTCTTGTACTGCGTGCCGAGCACAAATTAAGCACAGGTCTCTGCAAAAAAGTGGCAAGTTTCTGCAACGTGTTGCCCGACTGTGTAGTGCAGAGTCTTGATGTGCCTTCAATCTACGAAGTACCCATTAAAATGCAGGAGCAGGGTCTCGACGCTGCAATCCTGCGTCTTACCGGCGAAGAGGTGGGCGAGACACCGGCAATGATTCCATGGCGCACATTCGTTGAGCGTCGCAACAACGCCAAGAAGATAATCAACATAGGTCTTGTGGGCAAGTATGACCTTCAGGACGCATACAAGAGTATCCATGAGAGTCTTTATCAGTGCGGTACATATAACGACTGCAAAATAAAGCCTCACTTCATCAACAGCGAAAAGATTACCGAGGAGAATGTTGCGCATATGCTCAAGGGAATGGACGGTTACATCATATGTCCGGGTGTCGGTCCCCGCGGTTTCGAGGGCAAGGTAATTGCTGCAAGGTACTGCCGCGAGAATAACCTCATTACCCTTGGCATTGGCCTTGGCATGCAAGTAATGGCAATTGAGGTGGCACGCAACATCATTGGCCTTGCCGACGCTAACAGTTATGAGATGAATGACCAGACAACACACCGCATTGTTGACATCATGGAGGACCTCAAGAGTGTGGGCAATCCTTTCGGTACAATGCGTCGTGGCGGCTATGACACAGTCATTACCAAGGATACAAAGGCCTATTCAATCTATGGTGCCGAGAAGGTTACCGAGCGTCACTACCACCGCTATGAACTCAATGTGGAGTACCGCGACCAACTTGTTGAGGCAGGTCTTGCCTGCACCGGCGTTCACCCCGACAGCGGCCTGGTAGATATCGTTGAGTTCCCTGCTAACGACTGGTACGTTGGCGTAATATATGAACCTCAGTACTCAAGTACTGTGCTTCATCCGTCGCCCGTTGTAATGGACTTTGTGAAGAATGTTGTTGCCCGCAAAGGATAAGCAATACTATAATTATTATAATGTAATAGAGCGGGAGAGCGTAATATATGCTCTCCCGCTTTGTTGTGTTATTTGTGAACTTGAGAAATATTTATGGTGCAGATAACAATGCCTTACCTGCAAAGTCTGGGGACTTATTCCCCAAAAATCAAAATAGGTTTGTATGATTGTCAGGGAATGCTGTTTAGAGGTTCTTACTCGCTTTTGCTCGTCTGATATTCTACGGCAGTCATCAACCTTAATTGTTTACTTTGATTTTTCTTCAACTCTTGCTTTCATGTCCTTTTGGGCCCAAAAGGACCAAAAAGCCCGGCACAGAGTTCACAAGTCGAATAAAACTTTGCTTGCGAGTTGCAAGCAACATCCCTCGGTCGTTTTATTCTTGCCGTTGTTG
>JAFQUE010000062.1 GCA_017408685.1 Bacteroidaceae bacterium
AAGCTGTTTGAGCGGTGCATATTAGCGTTGCTGTTATGTCGTGGAAAGCGAGTTCTTTTATCCCCGATGGCTGAACGAAAAGTTGTTTGCGGCAAATTTTGCGCGACTGAAGAATGTCGCTTGCGACTTGTGAACAAAGCGCAAAATGACTGTTTTTGCAGTGCCGGGCGCTTTGGTTCTTTCACGCGATGAAAGAACATGATAGAACGACTACAAAAAGAATATACGATAAAAGGTTAAGGGTAAAGTGTATTGAAGAATACAAGAATTCTCATTCCTGTTCATATACTATCTCAAGAAGTATCCCCCCCAATTTTTGCTAGTGAGCCACTGAAAGGTGAAAGGTGGAAACGAAGAGTGGAAAGTCTAAAGCGTAAAGCGCTGAAAGGTTAAATGTGAAATAATTATAAAATAAATTGTACATAACTGTTTACGAATGCGGAAATTTTTCTTTAAATTTGTGACGGATAATGTACTAACGTAACCCAATTTATATGCACAGAGTCGTAAAAATTTCTAAAGGATTGAATATCAATCTAAAAGGCGCTCCGGTTGCAGAGTTTACATCTGTTGCTCCGGCGAAGTTTTATGCTTTGATGCCGTCCGATTTCACTCGTGTTACTCCTAAGCTTGTTGTCAAGTCCGAGGACAAGGTGAAGGCCGGCGACCCTTTGTTCTTTGATAAAGAGAATCCTGAATTGCAATTCGTATCTCCGGTGAGTGGTACGGTTGTAGCGGTTAACCGCGGTGAGAGAAGACGCGTTCTTAGCGTAGTAGTAGAGTCTGACGGCAAGTTTGAATCTGTGGAGTATAAGGCCAAAGATGTCCTTTCGCTCTCTTCGGACGAAGTGAAGACCGACCTTCTCAAGGCAGGTCTTTTCGCGTTCATCCGTCAGCGTCCTTATGATGTCATTGCCACCCCGGGTGACACACCACGTGCCATCTATGTGTCGGCATTCGATTCAAAACCACTTGCAGTAGATTTCGAGCTTGCGCTCAAAGGCAACGAAGAGGATTTCCAGACAGGTCTTGACGCATTGTCACGTATTGCGCCCGTACATCTTGGTCTGTGCGCATGCCAGAAGGCTGCAGCTCTCAATGTTGCCAAGAATGTAACAACGACAATCTTCAAGGGACCACACCCCGCAGGCAATGTGGGCGTGCAAATCAACAAGACCGCTCCTGTAAACAAGGGCGAGATTGTGTGGACAATCGGTGCCGAGGAGGTGATTTTTATTGGTCGTCTGTTCAACAAGGGCAGGATTGACTTTACCCGTACGGTTGCACTTGCAGGCAGTGAGGTAAAGAACCCGTCATACAGCAAGATGGTCCTCGGTGCTCAGATAAGCAATCTTGTGAATGGTCGTCTTGAGGATAAGTATGAACTCCGTATAATCGACGGCAATGTGCTCACCGGAAAGAAGACAACAACCGAAGGTTTCCTTGGTGCATTCTCCAACGAGATTACCGTTATCCCCGAGATTATGGGCGGTGCCGAGATGCTTGGTTGGATTGCTCCGCGTTTTTCAATGCTCAGTACAAGCCGCAGTTATTTCAGTTGGCTTACACCCAAGCGCAAGTATACAGTCGACGCACGTATCAAGGGTGGCGAACGCCATATGATAATGTCAAACGAGTACGACAAGGTATTCCCAATGGATATCTACCCCGAGTATCTTCTCAAGGCCATTATAACAGGCAACATTGACAAGATGGAACAGTTGGGTATCTACGAGGTGGCACCCGAGGACTTCGCTCTTTGTGAGTTTGTCGATTCATCTAAACTTGAGATACAGCGCATTGTACGCGAAGGCTTGGACAAGTTGCGTGCCGAGATGTGTTGATGAGGTTTAATGCAAAATAAAATTAGTTATATGAAATTCTTGAGAAATTATCTGAATAAAATTAAACCTAACTTCGAGGAGGGTGGTAAGCTGCACGCTTTCCGTTCGTTGTTCGATGGTTTCGAGACATTCCTGTTCGTGCCCGATGACACTTCGAAGAGTGGTGTAAATATCCACGACGCTATCGACAGCAAGCGTATCATGTCGCTCGTGGTTATATCCCTGTTGCCGGCTCTTCTCGTGGGTATGTACAACATAGGTCTCCAGAATGCGCTTGCTGCAGGCACAGCCGATACTACCGGCTGGTTTGAAATGTTCGTCTACGGTCTTCTGGTGACACTGCCCAAGATTGTCGTTTCCTATGTAGTAGGTCTTGGAATAGAGTTCACGGTTGCACAGTGGAAGAACGAGGAAATTCACGAAGGATTCCTTGTTTCAGGTATCCTCATTCCAATGATTGTTCCTGTAGGTTGCCCGCTTTGGATACTTGCTCTGGCTACGGCATTCTCTGTAATCTTCGCTAAAGAAGTGTTCGGCGGCACAGGTATGAACATCGTAAACGTCGCTCTCATTGCCCGTGCGTTCATCTTCTTCGCCTATCCTTCTGTCATTTCAGGTGATGGTGTATGGGTGGCAACAGAATCCATCTTTGGTTTTGGTTCCGATGTTGCAGTTGACGGATATACTTGTGCTACAGCGCTCCAGCATGTTGTCAATGGCGTAGATATCACCGGTGCTTCGGGTGCAACACTTTCTATATGTGACATGCTGTTCGGTTTCATGCCTGGTTCAATAGGTGAAACCAGCGTCATTGCAATTGCAATAGGTGCGGTAATTCTCCTTTGGACAGGTGTAGCAAGCTGGAAGACCATGTTCAGCGTTTTCGTGGGCGGTATTGCAATGTCACTTCTGTTCCAGTACACATTGCCCGAGAATCCTGTTGCACAGGTTCCATTCTGGCAGCACCTCATCCTTGGCGGTTTCTGCTTCGGTGCTGTGTTCATGGCAACAGACCCTGTTACTTCGGCCCGTACCGAGACCGGTAAGTATATCTATGGTTTCGGTATCGGTGCAATGGCAATACTTATCCGCGTGCTCAACCCCGGTTACCCCGAAGGTATGATGCTTGCAATCCTTCTCATGAACGTGGTTGCTCCATTCATTGATTATTGCGTAGTGCAGACAAACGTCAGTGCCCGCGCTAAACGTTTAACCAAAAAGAACTGATAGGCTATGGCAACAAATAAATATGTATGCAAAGTGTGTGGTTACACACACGAAGGCAGCGAAGCACCAAGCGTGTGTCCGCTGTGTAAGGCCGGAGCTTCGGAGTTCGAGGCCGTAAAGGAGAAGAAAAAAGGCATAAACACCAACAGTGACGTATATGCCATCATCTATTCGGCAGTAGTAGTTGTCATTGTTGCATTCCTTCTGGCGGCCGTTTCTTCGGCGTTAAAGCCAAGGCAGGATGCCAATATTGAACTCGACAAGAAGAAGCAGATACTTGCTTCTCTCAACGAGAAGAATCTTGCCGACGCAGCAGCAACATACGATGCTCTCATCGTTGCCGACCCGATTGTTGACGCCCAGGGCAATGTCGTTGCCGAAAGAGGTGGTTTCGAGGTTGCAAACGATGCTGTCAACGAGAACAACCTTCCTCTTTATGTTGCAAAGATTGACGGTGCTACCAAGTACATCCTTCCAATGACCGGTAACGGACTTTGGGGCGGTATTTGGGGATATCTTGCCGTAAACGATGATTGCAATACAATTTATGGCGTCTACTTCTCACACGCCAGCGAGACCCCCGGTCTTGGTGCTGAGATTGCGAGCGACAAATTCCAGGGACGTTTCCCGGGCAAGAAGGTATACAATGAGAATGGTGCTGTAGGTCTCTCTGTCGAGAAGAAGAGTTCCGATGCCGATTATCATGTTGACGCTGTTTCGGGCGCCACAATCACCAGTAACGGTGTACGCGAAATGCTCAAACTCAAGCTTGCGCCTTATTACAAGTATCTCGTGAACCAGCTTCAGCCTGCAGTGCAGGAAAATGTTGAACCCGCAGCCACCGACGCTGCACAAGAAACAGTGGAGGAATAATTATGGGACTTTTTTCAAAGAAAAATAAAGAGGCGTTCAATACCCCTCTGTTCAAGGAGAATCCTGTAACAGTCCAGGTGCTCGGTATCTGTTCGGCATTGGCTGTTACAAGCAAATTGGAACCGGCGATTGTGATGGGCCTTTCAGTGACCATTATCGTTGCGATGGCGAATGTCATCATCTCGCTCATTCGCAAGACAATCCCAATGCGCATACGTATCATCGTACAGCTTGTAGTTGTTGCTGCGTTGGTTACATTGGTAAGCGAGGTGCTCAAGGCTTTTGCTTACGATGTCAGCGTACAACTTTCAGTCTACATCGGTCTCATCATTACCAACTGTATCCTTATGGGACGTCTTGAGGCATTCGCTATGCAGAATGGTCCTTGGGCATCGTTCCTCGACGGTATCGGTAATGGTCTCGGTTATGCTATGATACTTATCATTGTGGCCTTCTTCCGTGAACTTTTCGGTTCAGGAACACTCTTCAACTATCCGGTTGTCGAGAAACTCGGCCTCTATGACTGCGGCTATCTCAACAACGGTCTCATGCTCATGACACCTGCTGCATTCATTCTAATTGCATGCATTGTATGGTATCAGAGAGCAAAGGACAAGAGTTTACAGGAATAATTTTTTAGATACAGTTAAGAATAATAATTATGGAACATTTCATCAGTTTACTTGTCCGTTCGGTTTTCGTGGACAACATGGTATTTGCCTTCTTCTTGGGTATGTGCTCATACCTGGCTGTATCTAAGAGCGTAAAGACAGCCATTGGTCTTGGTATTGCCGTTGTGTTCGTGCAGGTCATCACACTTCCTGTAAACTACCTGTTGCAGACAAAAGTTCTTGGCAATGGTGCTTTGGTCGAGGGTGTTGACCTCACATTCCTTGCATTCATCCTTTTCATAGCGGTCATTGCAGGTATTGTACAGTTGGTTGAGATGATTGTGGAGCGTTTTGCTCCTGCACTCTATAACCAGTTGGGTATATTCCTCCCCCTCATTGCCGTGAACTGTGCAATCATGGGTGGTTCACTTTTCATGCAGCAACGCATTGGTCTTCCGGCCGACAACTCACAGGCCATCACCTGTTTTGCCGACTCAGTAGCATTCGCTATCGGCTCAGGTCTTGGTTGGATGGTTGCCATTGTGCTTTTTGCTGCAATACGTGAAAAAATGGAGTACTGCAACATACCCAAGCCACTCCGCGGCCTCGGTATCGCTTTCATTACCGTAGGCCTCATGGCTATGGCATTTATGTGTTTCTCTGGTATTAAAATGTAATTAAGGAAAGGATATGAATACACAGTTGATTTTATCAAGTATAGCAGTCTTCCTTGTAGTCATCCTTTTGTTGGTGATTATCCTTCTGCTGGCAAAGCGCTTCCTGCTTCCCGGCGGAAACATCAAGGTAAAGATTAATGGAGAGAAAGAGGTTGAGGTTGCTGCCGGCGGTGCACTCTTGGGTACACTTGCCGAGAATGGTATCTTCCTTCCTTCGGCCTGTGGCGGTAAAGGTTCATGCGGCCAGTGCAAACTTCAGGTAACCGAGGGTGGCGGCGAAATTCTCCCTTCAGAGACCAGCCACTTTACACGCAAGGAGCAGCAGGCTCATTGGCGTCTTGGCTGCCAGGTGAAGTGCAAGAACGACATGGAAATCAAGGTGCCCGAGTCTGTTATGGGCGTCAAGGAGTGGGAGTGCGAAGTTATCTCAAACAAGAACGTCGCAACCTTCATCAAGGAGTTCATCGTTGCATTGCCTCCAGGTGAACACATGGACTTTGTGCCCGGTTCTTATGCGCAGATTAAGATTCCTGCATATGACATGACATATGACAAGGATATTGACAAGTCACTCATCGGCGAGGAATACCTGCCCGCATGGGAGAAGTTCGGTCTTCTCGGTCTCAAGTGCAAGAACACCGAAGAGACAATCCGTGCATACTCTATGGCCAACTATCCTGCCGAGGGCGACCGCATTATGCTCACAGTACGTATTGCTACACCTCCGTTCAAGCCCGACCGTTCTGGCTTCATGGATGTACCTTGCGGTATCGCGTCTTCATACATCTTCACTCTGAAACCTGGCGACAAGGTTATCATGAGCGGTCCTTACGGAGACTTCCACCCAATCTTCGACTCAAAGAAGGAGATGATGTGGGTAGGTGGTGGTGCCGGTATGGCTCCTCTGCGTGCGCAGATTATGCACATGACAAAGACTTTGAAGACTACCGACCGTGTGATGACATACTTCTACGGTGCCCGTGCGCTCAACGAGGTGTTCTACCTCGAGGATTTCCTGCAGTTGGAGAAGGATTTCCCCAACTTCACATTCCACCTTGCACTCGACCGTCCCGACCCTGCAGCCGACGCAGCAGGCGTGAAGTACACCGCTGGTTTCGTACATCAGGTAATCTACGAGACATATCTCAAGGATCACGACGCTCCCGAGGATATCGAGTACTACATGTGTGGTCCCGGCCCCATGTCAAAGGCTGTTGTTAATATGCTCACCGACCTTGGTGTCGAGGAGAAGTCAATCATGTACGACAACTTCGGAGGTTAATACCTCTTTAGTGTATATGTTAAAAGCACCGTTCATTTTTTTGAACGGTGCTTTTTTGTTGGTGTGTAGTGGTTGTATTATGCCCGAAGAAGATATTTCTCTTTGTTACTTGTTGTATATTCTAAATTAATTCCTACATTTGTACAAATTGAAAATATAAACTTTTTGCCTATGATACAATAGCGCATTAATGCGCACCTTTCTTGACATACTATTTAAGCGTTGGCTTTACTGATTGTATTCTGAAACTTAGGAAATTTCATTTTTCGCAATAGTAGTAAAGTTAATGCTCGTGTTTATATAACACGGGCTTAACTATTATTCATTGCGATGGGTATCCTAAGACCTCAGAATACGAGTAATGGTTTTGCTCGTGTTTTTTTATACCCACGACCGAACAAAAACGTTTTGCAGCTTGTTATAACCCCAAGCCTCCTTATTGCATAAACACATTATTAACCCTCAAAACCATAAATAATGACTAAGAAACTTCAATTAACAGCAATCGTACTATTGTTTATTCCTGAATTGCTCGTAATCTCCTGCATGGAGGACGAAAATCCATATCCGAATCGCTACATTGGTTTCAGGTGGTATTCAGCCTTCGGAAATGACACCTGCATTCTTGAAGTCCCTACCTCAAATGATGTGCTACTCTCCTTCAAAGGCGATACGGCACGTTGTTTTTACGGCAAATATACAAGTCAACGTCGTGAGTATAATTTTAGCGACTTTTCCATGAAACACAATTCTGTCATATACAAATTCACTTATGCCCGGCATAACGGCGCCCGCTATTTCTTTCTTCATGGCGACTCTTTGGATACAAGACGTGATAAGAATTATTCTCCATGGTACAAGGAGTTCTATTATATAAAGCCCTGAAATAATATGAGGGTACCCATCCATTTTTTCAGGTACCCTCATATATCGATTTTTATTTTTCTTACCCCTCTGTTGCAATCAGGTAGTTCTTTACCGGGTTGGCATACATCTCAAGAATCTTTGTGCGGCAGAACTCATTGTCGCGGTCGGGCAGGTCAATCTTCTCTATCTGCCCCTGCAGATATGCGTCAAGTCTTGCTTTTTCCTCGGCTGTGTACTTGTCGGCAAAGCGTGTGTCACCCGTCAACAGTTCATAGAAATAATAGTTTATGGCCCAGAACTTGTAGTTGCTGTGTATGTGCCTGTCTATTATGCGGGCCACGGCAGCAGTCTTCTCGTTCTTGCCCAGTGAACGGTCAATACGGTCAATCTCATCATTTATGCATGCCGATATGTGGTAATGTATTCCGCCCTTGTAACCGAACATGCCGGCCTTCATGTTAATAAGGTCGTCCTGCGGAGCCTTCTTCCATTCCGGGTTGTCGCGTTTCTGCTGGAACTCCTTGGCCTTGAGGTAATCGCACGGGTCATACTCATATGATATTGTTGTAGGCGCAAGGTTCAGTTCCTTCAATGCGTCTATTATATCCCCGCTGCTGTACATCGAGAGCATTTTTATCAGTCCCTCCTGTGTGCGGTCGTTGCTGTCCTTGGCACGTCCCTCGCGCTGCGCAAGCCAAATGGGCTGCTTGCGCTCGGCAATGGTGTGGTGCATATACTGCGAAAGCCTTTTTGACGAGGCTAACATCTCCCTTATCGACGCCGAGCGCTGAACAATGAAACTGCGGTTTACGCGTACCAGTTTCTTTATCCATGGACGTATGAGCAGGTTGTCGCCAATGGCAATCTCCACGGTGTTTCCTATTGCCTCCACGTAAAGAATGCACAGGAATGCCGAATCCATAATAATGTCGCGGTGGTTCGAAATACAGAGCGCGTTGCCCAGTTCCTCTTTCTTTTCATATGTGAGTTCAAACTCGCTTGCAAGTTTCTTTATCACTCCCTTAAGGAACGGATATACCAATGCTTTCTGAAAATCAAGATTGGTCTTCGACGCACGCATTGCACCGGCTATCTGCTCGAAAGGCATGCCTTGGAATGCATATGACATTGCTGCCTGAAACTCGGGGTCGGCAATCAACTCCTCGAATACCTGCGGAAGTTCTTCGGGCAGGTAAGGGCGGATGTCGTTGAATTCTGCTGGAATTGTCTGCATAATATAGTGTTTTGATGTTTGATATCTAAAGTGCTTATTGCTTTCTACCGCAAGATACGGCAAATAAAATCAATAAGCAAACAAACCTTGAATTTGTTTGCGTGTATTGCCCGTCTCAAGTTTATGTACATGCATAGTTCCGAATTAACTGAAATTTGCATATCTTTGCGCACGAAACTATAGAAAGGGTTTAACTTATAATCTATTATATGAAAATTTTCAAAAAACTGTTCAGTTGCATACCGTCAGGCATAACATGCCTTGTTGTATTCTTCCTCCTGTTCGGTTATCTGGCCTCACAGATGGGGACAGCCAATATGCTGAACACAATTATGAACACAGCGCATGACCTACTGCTCAACACCGTGTTCTATCTCATGGCAATATGCGTTATCACCGGTGCCATTGGCAAGGTCTTTGTTGAATTCGGCGTAGTACGTCTGCTTGAGAGGATTTTGCGCCCGCTCATGCGTCCGTTGTTCAACCTTCCCGGTGTAGCCTCGCTGGGCGCTGTTCTCACATTTCTGTCCGATAATCCGGCAATCATATCTCTGGCGCAGGACAAGCGCTTCGCCACCTATTTCAAGAAGTATCAGTTCATATCGTTGACCAATTTCGGTACAGCCTTTGGAATGGGTCTTCTTGTAATAGTCTTCATGGTGGGGCAGGGATACTTTGCCGAACCTGTTATTGGACTTTTCGGCGCCTTTACCGGCTGCATTGTATCAACAAGACTCATGCAGCATTTTGTAGTCAAAGCCTATCCCGCGTTCAAGAAGGAACCGGCTGCAACTGTTGAGGCGGCCAAGGAAGAAACTGAATCATTCCTTGAGAAACCTCTTTTTCAGCGCATACTCGACTCCTTGCTCGACGGTGGTCGCACCGGTGTCGATGTCGGGCTTGCCATAATCCCGGGCGTGCTCATAATATCCACGCTCGTAATGCTCTTTACCTTCGGCCCTTCGGCGAGTGGCGATTTCAGCGGCGCCGCCTATGAAGGTGTACAATTGTTACCCTGGGTGGGGGAGAAACTCGGTTTCATCTTTGAATGGCTCTTCGGTTTCACCGACCCGCACCTCATTGCCTTCCCCATTACCGCGCTCGGTGCTGTGGGTGCAGCCCTTGGTCTTGTGCCTAACTTTGCGGCCGAGGGTTGGATTGACGGCAATGCGATAGCCGTTTTCACTGCCATTGGCATGTGTTGGAGCGGTTACCTCAGTACCCACACCGCAATGCTTGATTCGCTCGGTTTCCGTGACCTTACATCAAAAGCCATTCTGGCCCACACCATAGGCGGAGTTGTAGCAGGCATTGTGGCGCATTGGGTATACGTGCTTGTTTCAATGTTGATGGCTTGATTGTTTATAGATAAAAGATATTCATATGAGAATAGGTGTCTTGACAGCGATGACATCCGAGTATGAGCAACTTGCTTCTCTGCTTGGCAGCGTGAACGAATGTGAGAAAGACGGTTTCCGTTATCTTGTAGGCACATTGGGCGATAATGAGATAGTCCTGCGACAGTGCGGCATTGGCAAGGTCAATGCTGCGATAGGTACAGCCGAACTCATCCGCTCTTACTCTCCCGACGCAATTGTGAGCACCGGTGTCGCAGGCGGTATCGACAGCAGCCTTGGAGTGATGGACGTGGTGGTGAGTTCTTCAATCGTGTACCACGATGTATGGTGCGGTATGGGGTGCGAGTATGGTCAGGTGCAAGGTATGCCAACAATATTCCCTTCTGCAGAGGAACTGTGGCAGAAGGCTGTTGCATTGAACGGTTCTCCGTCAAACAATACCCGCATACATGCAGGTCTTATATGTACCGGCGACCAGTTCATAACCAACCGCGACGAGTTGAGCAAGATAAAGTCGAACTTTCCTGCCGGCCTTGCTGTTGACATGGAGTCGGCTGCAATTGCTCAGACATGCCACATATACGGTGTGCCTTTTGTGAGTTTCCGCATAATCAGCGACACTCCCGGTGTCGACAACCATACTCAACAGTACGAGAACTTCTGGGGCGAGATGGCCGACCGCTCGTTCGGTGTAACCCGTAGTTTCCTTTCATCGCTTTAAAAGTTTATGGATACCATGAAAAAGATTCCTTCATTTACTATAGACCACCTGCGCCTCAAGCGCGGCATATACGTTTCGCGCCGGGACAACGTGGGCGGCGAGACTGTCACCACCTTTGATGTGCGCATGAAAGAACCTAATCGGGAACCCGCGCTCAGTCCCAGTGCAATACATACAATGGAGCACCTTGCGGCCACTTTCTTGCGCAACCATCCGCTATGGTCCGAAAGGATTGTCTATTGGGGGCCCATGGGTTGCCTCACAGGCAATTATCTTATTATAAAGGGTGACTTGACATCGGCCGACGTTCTGCCGCTTATGAAGGAAACATTCAGTTTCATAGCCTCTTTCGAGGGGGAGGTGCCCGGTGCTACAGCCCGTGATTGCGGCAACCACCTTCTAATGAACCTGCCCGAGGCTCGCTGGGAAGCACGCAAGTATCTTGCCGAGGTGCTTGAGTGTGCGACCGGGGAGAATTTGAATTATCCCGGTTAGGTATATAACAAAAAAGTCAGTTTCGATGAAACTGACTTTTTTTGTTGTCCTACCCGGATTCGAACCAGGACAAACAGAACCAAAACCTGTTGTGCTACCATTACACCATAGGACAATCCTCATGTGCTCTCTTCTGAAGAGCGGTGCAAAGGTACGGTATTCCGTTGAGAATGACAAGCGTTTTTGCCATTTTCTCGCAACATCCCGTTGTAAAATGCTTAAAGTAAAGGTTGTGCAGGGCTGAAACTGTTCACTGCGTCAATGACGCGTGTGACTTCCTCGTCGCTCATCGCAGGGTTGCAAGGCAGGCTCAATTCCTCGCGGTGAATCTGCTCGGTTATGGGCAACTGCAATCCGGAATATTCACGCAAAGCTTCCTGTCTGTGTGGGGGGATAGGGTAGTGTATGAGCGTTTCAATGCCTTCCTTTCTCAAATGTTCCTGCAATTGTTCCCGCCAAGGTGTAAGCACTGCAAAGATGTGGTACACATGGTTGCCCTCCTTGTCTGCGGCCGGTAACGTGATATGCGGGTTCCTTATCCTGTTTATATATTGCCGGGCAATGGCACGGCGCCTTCCGTTATCTTTGTCAAGGTACGGTAACTTTGCGCTCAACATTGCTGCCTGCAGTTCGTCCAGGCGACTGTTCATACCCTTGTAGAGGTTTACATATTTCTTGTGCGAACCATAGTTTGCAATGGCCCTTGCGGCTCCGGCAAGCACGTCGTCGTCGGTGGTTATTGCTCCTCCGTCGCCCAATGCTCCAAGGTTCTTTCCGGGGTAGAAACTGAACCCTGCTGCGTCTCCAAGGCTACCTGTGCATTTGTTGTTATACAGCGCTCCGTGTGCCTGTGCCGCGTCTTCAATCACCTTAAGCGAGTGTTTCCCGGCAATGGCATTTATACGGTCCATGTCTGCCGCAAGGCCATAGAGGTGAACCGGCATAATGGCCCTTGTCCGCTCCGTTACAAGTTCCTCAATCCTGCAGGGGTCAATGTTGCAGGTTTCAATGCTGGGCTCGCAAAAGACAGGTCTCATCCCCGCTTGTATTATAGCGAGAATTGTTGCAATGTATGTGTTTGCCGGAACAATTACCTCATCGCCTTCATCCATTATGCCCAGTTCCCTGTATGCGAGCAATATGATTGTGAGCGCGTCAAGTCCGTTCCCGGTACCTATGCAGTGCCTGCAACCGCAATAGGCAGCAAAATCGTTCTCAAAGGTCCTGCACTCATTGCCAAGGATGTACCACCCCGATTCTGCCACGCGCAGCATGGCTTCGCGCAGTTCATCGCCGTAGGCGCTGTTTATCTTCTTGAGGTCGCAATATTTTATCATTTCCCGCCCTCCCTAATCTTCATTTCATATGTGTTGTACACTACAGCGCGTCCGCCAAGCCTCTCTTTATATGCAATGAGGCCGCTGTTAAGGAATAGCCCGCCTTCTTCTACGGAAATGCCGAAGTCGAAGAATCTCCTGTCGGTAAAGCATTTTCCTATTATGTGTTCATAAAGCATGTCAAGCGCACTCATGCGCCTTCCTTCTTCCGTCGTTGCGCTGTATTGCATGTGTATTGCAACGTCGGTAATGAACAGTACAACGCCGCCAAGGATTCCGTTATCGCTGCCTGTTATGCAAAAGAGTCTGATATTCTCGGGAAAGCGCTCTTTGAGCAGCAAAATCTCGTCTATGCTATGTACGGGGCGTACTCCATATTTGCTTTGCAACCTATCTTCCAATATTTCCCAAAAGGTTTTGAAGTCGCCGTCTTCAACAATGTTCATCCGGTTTTTTACCGCGTTGGTTAGTTTGCGGTGCCCCTTGAATGTCAATGGATTATCCAACTTTATGACCGATGATACCTTGCATTCGGTGAGTCGTGCGTTGTTGCGGAATAAGGCGTAAAGGTCTTCCTCGCAAGGGTAACGGTGGTAAATGTGTGGTGTAGGCTTGTAGATGAGGGTATTCGCGTCGGTTTCGGCAATTATATATGCACGCAAGGTATCGAATATCTCAAGGACGGTCTCTGTTGTTGTGCCGTCAGGCAATAGAAGTCCTCCGTATGTCAGTCCGTTGTGTGAGCAGAACTTTTCCTCTTTTATATGTGCCGGCAGGAGTGCTGCAATCTCCTCTCCCCTGTAGAACATTAGGGAGTGGTCGGCAAAGCGGTCGGCATGGTAGTCCATGTACCCGCGTTTGTGCAGGAATGTGCCGTTGCGGCTGCTCTCAACAAAACGGTCCCACTCCCCGGCCTTGCCGGGTGTGTACCTTGCAACTGTCAACCCTGATTTGTTCTCCTTCATTTGCCTATGTGTTGCAGGAATTCTTCGTATGAATTGATGTACGTACTCTCATCGTATGAGTGCGACGCAAGCACCAACAATATGGCGTCGGGCGAGAAGTTCCGTATCTCGTCCCAGGTGTCAGGCGGTATAAGCAATCCCTTTTCTTTCGAGTCGAGCAGGTATGTACGTCTGCCGTTACAGTCCTCAAGTGTTATTTCCACACTGCCGTTGACAGCAATTACATACTCCGATGATACGGTATTCGAGTGCTTTCCGCGTTCTTCTCCTTCAGGAACGCTGTGTATCCAGTAGACGCGTCGTATCTCAAAGGGTACTTCGCGCCCCTCCTCAACAATGGTGAGGCTTCCTCGTTTGTCGGTAAAGGTTTTCAGTGTATCCATGTTTAAGGGAATAATGCGTTGCTTTACAAATGTAATTATTTTTGTCTACCGTACCAATTATTTGGTATAAACATTCCGTGTGAACAATCCTCTCTATGGGTATAAACGTTATTTGTGCAGTAAAATTGCTCTGAAAATGCTTGCGTTTGCAGTAATTTGCATTGCAAGTTCTCCTGTGCTGATGTTCCTGGCTTCAGCAACGCGCCTGTATATCTCCTCTATGGGCAATCGGCTTTCATCGCTCTCAATGAAAAGCCTGTCGGCAGGAATGTCCCTCGCTGTCTCTTTGTTGAAATTCTCGCCTAATGAAATATAGAACCCGACTTTCGTCAGTTGCATTGCCTGTTGTGGCTTGCCGCGGAATCCATGGATAATCCAGGGTTGTCCGTCGGCAAAACTCCTGTGCATGGCAACTATTTCGTCAATCCCTTTCACGCAGTGCAGTATAAGCGGTTTCTTTACTCTGGCTGCAAGCAGGGCATGTGCATGCAGCACCTCCTTCTGTACTTCAATGCTTACAGCAGATTTCAGGTGGTCTATCCCGCATTCGCCAATGGCAACCACATTGCTGTTGCCGGCAACCTCTTCAATTGCGCGGAATCTCTCTTGCCATCCCTCCTCAATCTCCCATGGGTGAATGCCAAGTGATATTCTTCTCCCCTCGATGTAGTTAGGGCTGTTGAATATGGCGACCGAAGTGTCGGTAGCACCATTGTGGGTGTGTATGTCAATGAAGGTCATTCCTGGACTGTTTATGGTACGGGGTCATATCCTGAACCGCCCCATGGGTGACAGCGCAGAATGCGCCTCACTGCAAGGTACAATCCTTTGAACGGACCATGCTTGCGCAGCGCTTCAATGGCATATTGTGAACATGTGGGGGTGAAACGGCACGATGGAGGTGTCATCGGGGATATGCACTTCTGGTAGAAGAGTATGGGCAGAACCAGTATTTTTACCAGAATCTTTTTCATTGAATCTGACTTTTTGCAATTATGCAGTCGAGCAGTCTCTCCATTTTCCGTTTTATGAAGGCGGTGCTGTTGTGACGGGTGTCGATGTACAATATTGCAACAGCCATTCTCTTGCCATTGTTCTGCAGCGTCTCCACAAACGTATGCTTGCTTGTGCGGTACGCTTCCCTAATGCGTCTTTTTACAAGGTTGCGGTCTACTGCATGGCGAAACCTTTTCTTTGCAACGCTTATCAGTATGGCGGCAATCACTTCCTGTTCGTCTGCTGTCTGCTCAATGAACACTGCACGCAAGGGGTATGCCGTAACCGAAGTCCCTTCGGCATACAATCTCTCTATTACCTTTTTGCTTTTCAGGTGTTCTTTTAACGGGAAGGTGTTGCGTGGCATGCTGGGTTCTGTTAGAGAAACATGAGGATGCATCCTCATGTTATTGGGGTGAATAAAAAGCTTTTTACTCACCCCTTCCTTATTATGTGTTCCTTATTTGTTGGCTGCAAGATAGGCGTCCAATGCTGCCGGCATGTTGGTTGCTGTGGCAGAAGGTGCCTCAAGGTCAAGCCTTAAACCGCAGTCCTTTATACACTTTGCTGTCACGTTACCGAAGCATGCAATCAGCTGTTCGCCCTGCTCATAGTCGGGCACGTTCTTTTTCAGCGAATCGATTCCGTGCGGGCTGAAGAAAATTAGCATGTCAAACGACTTTATGTATTCGGGGGCAATCTCTGTGCTCACGGTGCGGTACATCTCGGCCTGTGAATGCTCAATGCCGTATTTGTCAAAAATGGCATTGATTTCGGCATTGTGCACGTTCGATGTCGGTACGAAGTATTTCTCGGTCTTGTGCTTTGCGAACAGCGACTCAAGGTCTTGAATGTGTCCGTTGCCGAAGAATACCTTGCGCTTACGGTACTGTACATACTTCTGTATGTAGAGTGATATTGTCTCCGAAAGACAGAAATATTTCATGTCATCAGGAATGTTTACCCTGAGTTCCTTGCATAATGTAAAGAAATGGTCAATTGCGTGGCGCGAAAGGAATACTATTGCAGTGTGTCCCAGAATGGATACCTTCTGCTGACGGAACTCTTTCGATGTCACTCCTTCAACCTTAATGAACGAGCAGAAGTCAATCTGCACGCCGTGTTTCTCCGCCAGTTCAAAATATGGAGATTTGCCAGTGGCCGGTTTCGGCTGGGAAACCAAAATCTTGCTTACCTTCAATGTCCTAAATTTTTATTGTTATCAATCCGCTTAGTTGTAGTAAAGATTTCCACACCATTGCCATGGGTAAAAATTCAAGTGCGCAAAGATACAAAAAAATCTCCAAATAGTTCCTTTTTTTAGGGAAAATGATTTTGATGAGGCTGCCTGTTATTGTGCATATGTATATCACCCCGGTCAAAAAAATATAAAAGTTGACATAATTCAAAGGTAATGCCGGAATGAAAAGAATTGCAATCACGGCAGGTGCAAGTGCGAATCCGAGCAGTTTTATTGTAAAGAAATATAAGTTCCTCCACTCAAGCATTTCCTTCTTTGAGTATAGAATACTGTTGACAATGTCGTATGCAACCCTTTTAAGAATGAAGAACAGTATGAAAGCGCCTGCAAAAACGGAAAGGTATGTGACGGGTGCGTTCTCCATGGCAAGGTGGGTGATTGACCTGAGTTCGGCAAGTGAAATTATGGTAAGGTACAGAATGGTCTGCGCATACATCAGTGCATTGCATATGCGAGTGATGTGTGTCCTGTCGTTGAACGGTTCCGATTTGTGGTGGTAGTACACAATTCCCTTCAGGCGCTCCACAATGCTTGTGCCGTTCATCAGGATTACATAGGATATGCCTATGATGTTCATTATGAACAGCAGCATTA
Organism: Bacteroidaceae bacterium; assembly: GCA_017408685.1. Taxonomy (GTDB): domain Bacteria; phylum Bacteroidota; class Bacteroidia; order Bacteroidales; family Bacteroidaceae; genus HGM04593. Next base: position 16,726 of record JAFQUE010000062.1, read on the forward strand.
CCGTGTTGTCGGTTGTCATGCTGTATGGTGCCGGAGTTCCTGTCATAGTGCGGCGTATTTCCTTACCGAGGCATCCCACCGCGGTGTGTTCCTTATCTGCTCCAACGCTTCCTGCGGCGTGGTGGCGACACTCCATATCTTGGCATGTATTTCACCCATGAAACGTTCCTCCACGGCCTTTTCCAACTGTGCTATAAAGTGGTCATAGTAGCCGTTGATGTTGAGGATGACAATTGGGTTGAAATAGAGTCCCAGTTGCTTCCATGTAATGATTTCGCTCAATTCCTCAATGGTACCGCAACCGCCCGGCAATGCAATCACGGCGTCACTCAGGTTTGCCATTGCCTGCTTTCGTTCGTGCATGCTCTCTGTTATGTGCAGTTCGGTCAGTCCGGTATGGTGCCATCCTTGGTCCACCATGAACTGCGGTATAACGCCAATGGCCTTTCCGCCGTTGTCAAGCGCGCCGTCCTCTACCATGCGCATTAATCCAATGCTTCCCGCGCCGGTCACAACCGTTATGCCCTCCCGTGCAAGGAGCGCCCCGAGTTCATATGCTGTGTTGCCGTAGACTTCGGCGGCCTTGTTGCTCGACGCGCAGTATACGCAGATATTGTTTACTTCCATTTTCCGTTGTTCTGTTGTCTGCGGCGGGTGCTGCTTCTTCTCAGTCCTGCCACTCTATGGTCAGATATTCGTCCTCGCCGTTCCAAACACAACCGTCGTGGTCCTCGTATCCTTCGATGTTGTATTCCGCATTGTAGGGTTCACCTTTCTTAAGGTGCAAGTACATGGGCGGACATTCGCAACCAAGGCATATTTCCGTGTCGGAAATGCTTTCCACCGTGAATGTGTACCGTTCGGGAAAAACCTTGTTTACGACAAGAATTTCACCTACTTCTTTTATTTCGCTGTCAAGAACGTATGATGTGGTGTCGCTCTTACCGCCGATGTCCCATTCATTGACTGTCAATTTGATATGTATATGTGCCATAATGGTTATAGTATGTGGTTTATATTCTCCTAACTCTGGTAACCTTGCCGGTGTCACTATGTACCCCAATTTCCCCTGTCGAGGTTGCGGTAGCCTATGGCCTCGGCAATGTGTTGGAACTGGATGTTCTCGCTACTGTCAAGGTCGGCGATTGTGCGGGCGACCTTGAGTATGCGATCATAGGCGCGTGCCGAGAGGTCGAACCTTGTCATTGCTGTCTTTAGCATTGCAAGGCTTGTCTCGTCAAGTACTGCATATTTGGTAATGTGCTTTGGTGTCATCTGTGCGTTGCAGTATATGCCTTCCTCGTTCCTGAAACGCTCCTCCTGTATCTTGCGGGCTGCAATCACGCGCTCACGGATTGCAGCGCTCGGTTCGCCGGGGGCGGTGTCCGATATTTTCTCAAAAGGCACGGGTACAATCTCAATCTGCAGGTCAATGCGGTCGAGCAACGGGCCGCTAATCTTGTTCAGGTAGCGCTGTACCTGTCCCGGACTGCATGTGCAGGCCTTGGTAGGGTGGTTGTAGTATCCGCAAGGGCAAGGGTTCATGCTGGCGACGAACATTACTCCTGCAGGGTATTCCACCTTGTAGTTGGCGCGTGCAACGCATATCTTGCGGTCCTCGAGCGGTTGGCGCATTACTTCGAGTACGTCGCGGTTGAATTCGGGCAGTTCGTCAAGGAACAGCACGCCGTTGTGAGCCAGTGAAATTTCGCCAGGCTTTGGGTTGGCTCCTCCACCGCAAAGCGCAACGGACGAGATTGTGTGGTGAGGACTACGGAACGGGCGTTGGGTAATGAGGGCAGTGCCGTCGGGCAACATGCCGCTCACGGAATGTATCTTGGTGGTCTCGAGACTCTCGCTTAACGTGAGCGGTGGCAGAATACTTGGCAACCTCTTTGCCATCATGGACTTGCCGCTGCCGGGAGGGCCCACCATAATGAGGTTGTGCCCGCCTGCGGCGGCAACCTCAAAGGCGCGTTTCACGCTCTCTTGTCCACGTACTTCGCTAAAGTCGAACGGGAAACTGCTTTGCTGCGAATAGAAATCTTCTTCAATGTCAATGCTGTGTGGAGCAATCTCCTCCTCGCCGTTCAGGAATTTGATGACCTGCATTATGTTCTCGGCAGCATAGACCGAAATGCCTTCTACAACAGCGGCTTCGGCCGCATTACCTTTGGGAAGGATAATGCCCTCATAACCCAGTTCTTTTGCCTTGAGGGTTATTGGCAGTGCGCCTTTCACGGGAACGAGCATGCCATCGAGACCAAGTTCGCCCATTATGAGGTAGCGGTCGAGTCTTGCGGTTGATACAACCTCGTCTGCAGCAAGAATGCCCACGGCTATCGGCAGGTCATAGGCCGACCCCTCCTTCTTTATGTCGGCGGGTGCCATGTTCACTATAATCTGTTTGCTCGGGAAACGTAGACCGTTGTACTGGAGTGCGGAGTTTATGCGCTGCTGGCTCTCCTTTACTGCATTGTCGGGCAGTCCCACCAAGTAGAACTTTATACCTCGCAGAGCATTGACCTCAATGGTGACGAGTGTTGCGTTTATGCCTTGTATGGCTGCTGCAAGAACCTTGACAAGCATGCTTTATTCCTTTTTGTTGTTTTTCTTTTTCTTTCTCTTTTCTTCCTCGGCTCTCTTTTTCTCCTGTGCCTTGTCGTATTTGTTCGCCAATGAATCTATCAAGGTTGCAAGGCCATCCATCTTTATGTCATACTCCTGAATGCGAGTATATGGGTTTACAAGCATAGTGAAAGGCAATGACTTTATGTTGAACTGCTTTACTATGGGACTGCAGAAAGCCTGGCTTTCAATGATGTTGTCACCGGCAATGCTGTCCTCGGTGACGAATCTTCTCCATGCGGCCGAATCGTAGTCCAATGCTATGTTAAGTATTGCGAAACTCTTGCTTTCAATGCTGTCCTGTATGCCGGACAGCATGCGCATTCTCTCGCGACTTTCCCGGTCCCATGTTGCCCAGAATGTCACCAAAGTGTATTTGTCCCGGTATGTATGCTGTGTTACCTCTACACTGTCGATAGTGGTGCCGGTGAATGACGGGAGAGTGCGGTGCTTGATGTTGCTCTTCTTGTTGTCGGTCCTCTCCTTGAGTGCTGCAAAGAAACCGTGGTCCTGAAGTATACCGCCCAACCGGCCTATACGTGAACGTATTGCCTTGTCGTCTATGTCGGTCCCTTCGGTCATGTACCGGCGTATAATCTCAATGTTTACATCATTGATAGGATATCTGAAGATGAAGGAGTCAATCAACTCATACCTCTTTTCGGTATTCCTGCATGCGTCAAGCACCCTTGAAATGCTGTCGTGCAGTGCCTGTGCGCTGCCGCCCTCTACGCTCCAACCCAAGGAGAACGTGGAGTCTCTCTCTATTCTTGCTCTTACTCCCGGTTCGCCGAATACGGGCACATACTGCATTGTGGGTGTAATGAGTGTAAGCGGCAACGTAGCCTTGGCAGGTATTGTGAACCTGAAGTAACCCTCCTCGTCGCATTCGGTTATGTATACTGCGTCGCAACGGCTGTCGCTGCCATAGATATATACCTTGCCCTGCGGGATACCGGTGTCGCCCTCAATGGTGAAACTGTTGTCATGCTGCGTGCCGCCACATGAGAACAGGAACAATAGAAAGAGTATGAGTATTCCTCCTTTTCTCATTGTGTCATTGCTTGTTGGCGCGTTTGCGCTCGAGTTCGTCAAGAATAATCTTGCGCATGCGCATTGATTTAGGTGTAACCTCCAGATATTCGTCCTCCTTTATGTACTCGAGTGCCTCTTCGAGCGAGAATATGGTGGGCGGTATTATGCGTGCCTTGTCGTCGCTGCCGCTGGCACGCATGTTGGTGAGTTTCTTGCTCTTGGTCACGTTTATTACAAGGTCGTTGTCGTGTATGTGTTCGCCCACGACCTGTCCGGCATATACCTCTTCCTGCGGGCTTATGAAGAACTTGCCGCGCTCCTGCAGTTTGTCAATGGCATATGCGAATGCCGTTCCGCTCTCCATGGCAACCATTGAACCGTTGGTACGGCGCTCTATGTCGCCCTTGAACGGCTGGTATTCCTTGAAGCGGTGCGCCATGATTGCTTCGCCTGCCGACGCAGTGAGCACGTTCGTGCGCAGTCCGATAATGCCGCGCGAAGGTATATTGAACTCAATGTTCACACGGTCGGCCTGTGCTTCCATCGACAACATTTCGCCCTTGCGGCGGGTGACCATGTCAATGATTTTGCTCGAGAAGTCTGAAGGGACATTTATGGTAAGTTCCTCTATTGGCTCGTGGCGCACGCCGTCAATCTCCTTGTATATCACCTGTGGCTGACCCACCTGCAGTTCATATCCCTCGCGGCGCATGGTCTCAATGAGTACCGAGAGGTGCAGCACGCCGCGTCCGTATACAGTCCATGCGTCCTCCTCGGGGTCCTTTTTCACTCGCAGGGCAAGGTTCTTGTCGAGTTCCTTGTCAAGGCGCTCCTGTATGTGGCGCGATGTCACGAACTTACCCTCCTTGCCGAAGAATGGCGAGTCGTTTATGGTGAAGAGCATGCTCATGGTGGGTTCGTCTATGGCAATAGGGGGGAGTGCTTCGGGGTTCTCGAAGTCGCATATGGTGTCACCAATCTCAAACTTCTCCAGGCCTACAATAGCGCATATGTCGCCCGAAGATACACTGTCGGTTCTCTTGCGGCCCAGTCCCTCGAACGTGTGCAGTTCCTTGATTTTCATCTTGCTCTCCTCGCCGTTGCGGTTCACAAGAGTTATGTTTGCGCCTTCGGTAAGTGTGCCGCGGTGAACGCGTCCTATGGCTATGCGGCCGGTGTAGGGCGAGTAGTCGAGTGAGGTTATGAGCATTTGCGGTGTTCCCTTGAGTTGCTCGGGGGCCGGAATGTGTTCCAGTATTGCGTCGAGCAGGGCTGTGAGGTCGGTTGTCTCCTTGCGCCAATCTGTACTCATCCAGTTGTTCTTTGCCGAACCGTAAAGAACGGGGAAGTCAAGTTGCTCCTCTGTTGCCTCAAGCGAGAACATTAGGTCGAACACCATTTCATATACCTCCTCAGGACGGCAGTTGGGCTTGTCTACCTTGTTCACCACAACAATTGGCTTCAGCCCAATCTGCAGCGCTTTCTGCAACACGAAACGTGTCTGGGGCATGGGGCCCTCAAAGGCGTCGACAAGGAGAATGCAACCGTCGGCCATGTTGAGCACGCGCTCCACCTCGCCGCCGAAGTCGCTGTGTCCCGGAGTATCTATGATGTTGATTTTTGTATCTTTGTATCGGATAGAGACATTCTTTGACAGAATGGTTATGCCTCTCTCTCGCTCCAGTTCGTTGTTGTCGAGTGTGAGTTTGTCGTTGTCCTGCTCTTTGAGCAGGTTACCGGCAAGCATGAGTTTGTCTACAAGAGTTGTCTTGCCGTGGTCAACGTGGGCGATGATGGCAATGTTTCTGATATTCTGCATATATTGTGGCTTTTCTTGTTCAAAGTGCAAAGGTACAACAAAAACAGAAAAATCCTCTCATCTTTTATATAATTACTCTAAAATTAAGACAATGATATAGCAGTTGGTAAAGTCATATAGGTTCGCTACGCTGGGCATGGCAACCAAGTCGGTCCAGCCTGAACAATGGTTGTAAAGGTTCTGCAAAAGGTCCTGCAGGCTTGTTCTTTTAAAAAATAGCCAAAAAGTGATTGCTATTCCGGAAAAAGGTTGTATCTTTGCAACCGCGTTGGCAACATAGTGCGCTCCGGCGCATTCATTTGTCGGCCAAAGAATTTATTTTTTAACAATTTAAAACATCGAAATCATGTATTTGGATTCAGAGAAAAAGAAAGAGATCTTTGGCACATACGGAACGTCTAACACTGATACTGGTTCAGCAGAGAGCCAGATTGCTTTGTTCTCATACCGTATTGCCCACTTGACGGAGCACCTCAAGAAGAACCGTAAAGATTATAGCACACAGAGAGCTTTGACAATGCTTGTTGGTAAGCGTCGTTCACTCCTTAACTATCTTAAGGACCGTGACATCAACCGCTACCGTGCGATTGTCGCTAAGCTTGGCTTGCGTAGATAATCTGCGCCAAGAATGCTTAAAAGCGAGGTTTTCATCGAAAACCT
>JAFQUE010000063.1 GCA_017408685.1 Bacteroidaceae bacterium
ACCGTCGAGGATGAAGATGTGTCGTCCGCCGCTTGTGGTTGTAGATGAGTATGGTATTGGGCATCCGGCATCAAGGCTCTCTTTTATGTATTGTACCCATAGTTCATCGTTGGCAAGTATATCTCTGCTTGTAGCCATTGTCGCCGATGATGTGCTGGGTGATTCGCTCTTGTATTTGAATATCTCTATGAGCTTGCCTGCACCTTCACCACCTGAACCCGATTGGGTGCTTCCTGTGCCGTACTCCACACCGTAAGCCCAGCCAAGGTCACGCATCAGTGTGGCAACAGCTTCAGCCTCTGCATCGCTGTATGTTCCTCTGTAGCTTTTGAGCATCTTGTCCCATTCATATGAGTGCCCTAAGGTCATGCTTTCTCCTGTGCCCGAGTGGTAAACCTTCTTTTCGTTGGCTTCTGTAGGCCATTTATGGTATTGCATTAGAATTGCGTATGCCGTAGGAACGCATCCTGTCAGTGCAGTCCTGCCGTCGGAGGTTTGACATAACTTGTTGTAAGGTGTGTTCTGCCCCCACGCAGCGGTGTTTAGGTTGACTACTATGTTGCCAATTTCTTCTTGTGTGGCGCCTGCGGTCTGTGCGGTCGCCGTGCTGCATATCGACAGCATTGCAATAAATGAGGCAATTAACATGCCTGTTGACTTCTTTATCATATCGTCCTTGTATTGTGTTAATGTTCCCGAAGCACAAATTTATAAAAATTTCAACATACTGCTGCAAGAAACGTGTAATTTGTTATTGCTTTCAAACAAACGCCGGTTATTTCCTTGTTAAAATTTCATAAATATAAACAAATTGCGTATCTTTGTAAAAATTCTTCATGTTTTTTAATCATTAGTGTAAAAAACGAATCAATATTATAAGTATGTGTAAAAAAAGATTAACAGTGCTCCTTCTGGGAGCATTATCCGTTTTTGTATCATGTGTCGACAACAAGTACGACCTGGCAAATAAGGATATAGCGACCGATGTAAAGATTGAAGGCAATCGTATTGCAGTTCCTTTCGGCAATCTTGAGGCTATTACCCTTGATTCCATGGTGGATGTCGATGATATCGATATACTGAAAAAGGGCGATGACGGTCTTTTCCGTATCAATGTAAGCGATACCATAGATACGGTAAGAGTAGAGATTGACCCGGTAGAACTGAGCGTTGACCCTCAGACTCACTCCGAGGTAATCAATTTCGAGACTGTGGAAATTGATACTGTCCACATTGAAGCCACCAACATAGACCCAATCGAATTCAAGGCTCCAGAGATAACGTTGGACTCTTTGAACAAGAAACTGCCTCGTCTTACATCAAGTGTGAAAACGCCGATTGAGAGCGATGAGATTGACGCCTTCTTTGATATTCTGGAGAAGAATCCATCTCTCATAAAACCGCAGGTTATACCAATAAAGGATACATTCGGTACCGGAACCCAGAATGTGTCATGTGATTTCGAGTACGAATTGCCCTCCGAGGTTGAAGAAATCAATACAATATGGTTGGGCAGCAGCAAGTCTTCTACGGGTACTTTGGTCGAGGTGGTTGTAACAAGTTCGTCGCTGTTCGAGAATGTAAATAAAACAGTTGATTTTACAATAACCTTCCCCGATTATTTTGTCCTTTATACCGACAAGTATACCCAACCAATGGATAACGTGATAACGGTGAATGACCTTGAACTCAAGGGCACCAGGAATGTCGTGAGTTTCTATATCAAGGCTATAAAGGATATAAGTGACAAGATTGATGAGAAGAGCGGTGTTCTCAAGATTGATGACGATATCAATTATTCTCTTGAGTACAAACTGGCCGGCAATGTGGAACTCTCTTCAGACGTTAAACGCGAAGACCTTGATTTCAATGTAGGTTTCGATGTGCAGTTGGCATTCAGTGACGCCGAAGGAAGTCTCAAGGATATCGATGTCGATTTTGAACCTATTGAAATGGATTTCAAGGCTCACTTCGATGACCTTGAGCATATCGATGAAATATATTATGTCGATTTTAATGAGGATGAGAGTCTCCTCAAGTTTGTATCGACAATGGACACGGAGTGGCTTGGCGGTTTCGCCATGAAGGATGGATATGCGCTCAAGGTGCAGTTCCCACACAATATCTCAATCAATGACAACAAATCCACTTATGAGGGTAAGGGTAGCAAAATAATATATAGTGCCGATGACCATGCATATTATATATATGACCTGAAGGCTCTTGCCAATACGCATTGGAATCTTGCTCTCGACCGTCTTGACCTAAATGTTCCGGTTGTAGGTGAGTCTTGTGACATAGACGTCATGGCCAAGGTTTATTTTGTGGATGCCCAAAAAGATAGTGTAGGCAGTTTTGTATTGGGTGGAATACATACTGAATCCATGGTTGAGACTCTTGACAAACTCAAGGGTAACAAGTCGGCAACTTTCAGCATGCAATCTACAAATTTGGTTATAGATGATGCTGCCGTACATACCGAAGTCATTACATCTTCTTTGGATACATCGACCGACTTCACGATAAATGAGGAGATTCCCGAGGATATCGGTTGCATTGAGGGTATCGATTTTTGTGACATGGTTGTCATGGAGGTTGATTTGGGCGTGAGCGGTCTTGACGACTTGAATACGGACGTAAGGCTTGATATCGATGTCGACATGCCTTCGTTCCTTGTCATTAAACCTCAGAATAACCTCGAATCAGACGTAGTGATAACAAAGGATGGCAACAGACTGCACATCGAGGCAACGGTTAATCCGTATGAAACTCCTCATCTTGGTTTTGGTCTTGAGTGCGAAAGACTTGATTTCATGACAGAGGAGTTCGGTTACAAGGGTGCAATGCCCAATGATTCTACCGACGGAAAGTCATATCTTACATATGACGGCAGGATAACAGTCAAGGGCGAAGCCAGCATTAAGGGAGTGAAATACCACGCCAGTGTGCTTGAACGCTTGAATGAGATAAAGTTTGACATCTCAGTCTCATTGAATGATATGCAGGTGAAGACATTCCATGGCTCGTACCGCGGCGAGATTGACCCTGTAGAGGAGTCGATTGAAATTGACCTTGGAGAGGAGCTTGACTTCCTTAAGGAGGAGGGTAACTCCATTACGCTTGCCGAACCGCAGATTGAGATTGTGTTGAAGAACACGATATGCGTGCCGGTGGATGTTGAAATGCAGATTCACAGCAAAGACGACAAGGGTGTTACAATATCATCGATAACAGTGGGCAAGAACGATGGTGTGAGCATTCTTCCCGCCAAGTATGATGAGAGAACCGGGGATGTTGAACCTGTAACTACAAAGATTTTCCTCACAGTCGATAGTACCAGAGTTTCAAAAATAGGTTACAACAATGTGGAGATAAAGGAACTTGCAAACCTGCTCGAGAGAATACCCGATAACATTGAATTCAAGATACAGCCTATTGTGGACCAAAGTTGCACACACCATGTGGACATAACCGATACTCTTACATTCTCGGGTACATATGATGTAAACATACCGCTTAAGTTCGACAACTTCAACTTTGTGTACAATGATACCATCACCGGACTTGCCGAGAGTCTTGGAGAGAATGTCGATATGTTGAGCAATATCAAACTCAATGCGAAGATGAATATAACCAACACAATACCTCTTGCTCTTAAAATGGATATTGAACCTCTGGATATCGATGGCAATCGTATTGATGGAATGGAGGTTGACCCGGTATTCATCAAGGCCGGAAACGGTGGTGCCATAAACGGCAGCGACCAGGAGTCACAGGAAGTGGTGCTCTCGATAAAGAGCAAATCGGGTGACTTCTCTCTGCTCGACATGCTTTCGTTGTCCATAAATGCGGCTTCGGACCATACTACCGGTTCGGTGGGAATAAAGGGCGCACAAGGAATAAGGATATAGGATATTCTCCTTGAGATTTTCGGAGACATTGAGATGGATTTGAATGAATAACGGTTTTAATAAGGGTATAAAATAAATTGCGTTACTTTAGTGTCATCTGCAGGCGCAACTTTACGTTTTTAATTAATTGATTTGATATGAGAAATATAAAATATCTGTTGGTTGCCTTTGTGTTGTTTGTGTGCTCTCATGCCGCATTTGCACAGACATCGGTGTCGTCATACTTCCTTGACGGTGCATTCCATAATAACAGACTGAACCCTGCCATGAAGGCGGAACGTGGTTTCTTCTCTTTGATGATGGGTAATATGGGAATAAGGACCAAATCTAATTTCGGTATTTCGGATATCCTTTATCCCCGCGGCAATGAACTCACAACATTCATGAGCGGCGATGTCAGCGCCGATGAGTTCCTTGGCCGAATGCCCGACGCTGCAACACTCGGGTTTAATTTTGACGAATCGCTCTTGTCTTTCGGTTTCCGTGCTTTCGGCGGTTATGCAACGTTTGACCTGTCGCTTCATTCGTCAATGTCGATTTCGCTTCCCAAAGGACTGTTTGAGTTCGCAAAGAGGGGTTTCCAGAAGAATGTATATGATGTTGCCGGAATAAACTTCAATACAATGAATTATGCTTCGGCTTCTCTTGGTTACTCGTACGAGGTATATAAAGGTCTCAGGGTCGGTGCCAACTTGAAATATCTTATGGGTCTGGCTCATGCCAATCTTACTGTAGACAAACTGAGGATGGAGATGAATGATGAGCATTGGCTGGTGGAGAGCCACGCCCAGGCTCAGGCAGGTCTCTTCTGCGAGTCAAAGGCTACACTTGACGAGAACGGTGTAATTGACGGCATTGAGTTCGGAAACATGGCTCCATCGGCTTCGGGTTTTGCGGTTGACTTGGGTGTTGTATACGACATGAACGAGTTTGTACCGGGATTGACTCTGTCGGCTTCGGTACTTGACCTCGGATTCATCAACTGGAAACATATGATGAAGGGACAGAGTACTGACGCCAAGGTCGAGTTCGACGGTTTCGGTACCGTTGACCCTGACAACATGGATGCAACAGTGGAGGATGAATTTGAAAAACTTGGTGAGGACGCCGAAAAACTGATGGATTTTGCCTATAACGGTACAGAAAGTATGAAGACGAATATGAATACTACCATGTACCTTGGTGCAGAGTACAATATGCCGTTCTACAAACCTCTTTCTGTTGCTGTGCTCTACGGTCACTGCTTTGCTCCCATAGAATCGAACAGGTGGTACGATGTACGCGGGTTCGTGAACATATCACCCTTGAAGTGGCTTGAGGCTTCGGTTAACTTCGGTTACAGCACATATGGTGCCAACTTGGGTTGGATGTTGAATATTCATCCGGCGGGTTTCAGTTTCTTCATCGGCAGTGACCATATGATTACAAAGGTTACTCCGCAGTTCATACCGGTGGACGATTTCAGTGCTCATCTGACATTAGGTGTCAATATACCGTTGGGTAAGCGTAAGTGAGATTCATGTTAAACACAAAAATAACCTTGGGAAATCTCCCAAGGTTATTTTTGTGTTTATATGATATTGAACAGTTTGCAGTATTGCGCGGCTTTTTTCTCAAGCGGCAGCGGGTAGGCGCGCGAACTTGACGGCATGCGCCAGAACAGTATTTCCTTGTCGTTGACTGTTATCCCGCACGCTTCGCCTACTGCAGGTTCCGGGCAACCGAAAGTTTCTACAATAACGTCAGTGGCCTTCTGACCGGTTGTGACAATTGCCGTGCAGTGGGGCAGGGCGGCAAGCAGGGTGTTTATGTCGGTAGGGGTCACAACTTCAAGGAATTTGTCCGAGGCATTGTCCTTCAGCCGCCTTACCTCGCAGGCTGTGTCATAGAGGGCAATGCCTTGCTCTGTGCAGAACTCGATAATCTGTTCCTTATTGAACCGCTTTTCGCCTTTTATCTCAAAATGGTGCCTGTCGTTAAAAAAGATGTGTCCGAGAATCCTCCACATATCGTTTATCCAGTTGGGGTAGAAGAACTCCATCGACCACCGTGCTTTCGGTGGCGGGAAACTGCCGAGCATGAGTATCCTTGCATTCTGTGGCAGGAAGGGTTGCAGCGGGTGTTTCTCTGTATTCATATGTGCCATAGTAGATTGAAACCTTGAATGGCCCGGCCATTCAAGGTTTCAATGTGTCTGTTTACTTCTTGTCCATCTCCTCGGCCTGTGGGCGCGGTTCCTTTTTGGCGAGGGTGACAATCTTGTATACATACTCGGTCATCCACTGTTGTGAGTAGCCCAGTTTTTCTTTGTACTGGCGCACTGAATAAACGGTGCGGAATGTGGCTTCGTCCTTCCAATTGTTCTTGGTGAGTATGTCGTCGATAATTTTTTCGGTCATGCTGTGGAGCAACTTGTGCATGAAACCCGGAACGCGGAACTTCCACTTCATGAGGTTGCCTACAAGCATCATAAGGTCGTTGTTGAAACCCTGGAATGCGAAGAGGAACGGCTGTACGTCCTGTATCTTCCGGCAGTTCTTCTTTATTGACAGGTCAACTTCCTTGAAGAAACTGTCGTCCATGCCGTAGAGTTCCTCAATCATCTTCTTGCAACGTCCGCGCTCGGCAAGTCCCAACTTGTTGTTCTGGGTAGGTACCTTAAGCGTGCGCTTGAATGTTGCCAGGTCGGGCAACATGCCAATGTTGGTGATACCTACCTGGGCCGCGATTGCTGCCTGGTAATATACACGGATGAGGGTCATGAAATCCTCCATGCCTCCAACACGTGCGGTCTCTTGTTTTTTCTTGAAAAAATTAAACAGTCCCATCTATTTATTGTTTTTTGTTTTTTCTCTCTTTGCGAATTCTGTCTCTCTCCTCTTCGAGTCTTTTCTGCTGCTCCTGCAATGCCTCAAGGCGCGACATCATGTTGCTCTGCTTTGCAGGGTTGCTCTTGTTGCTCTCGGCATATGCTTCCATCTTCTTTAGCAGTTCATCCTCCTTGACGGCTCTTCTCAGGTATATGAAGATGAACACGCTCATGAGTGTTGAAACGAAGTAGTAGAAGTTGAGGCCCGATGAGTACTCGTTGAACATGAAGAAGAACATTATTGGCATAATGTACATCATCCAGCGCATCATCTTCTGCTGTTGCTCCATTTCGGGGCTGCCGCCCATGCTTGGCTGCATTTTGCTTGTGTAGTATGTGTTGAGCAACTGTGTCACGCAGAAGAGGAGGCAGAAGAGGCTCAGGTGGTTGCCTATTGGCCAAATGTTGGTGTCCCAACTGAGGATTGCGTCATACGATGACAGGTCGTGTGCCCACAGGAAACTCTGCTGGCGCAACTCAATGGCGTTGGGCACAAAGTTGAAGAGTGCAATGAACACAGGCATTTGTATGAACATTGGCAAACAACCGCCCATGGGACTTGCACCGTACTTCTGATAAAGGCCCATGGTCTCCTGCTGCTTTTTGAGGGCGTCCTCGGGTTTGGGGTACTTGGCGTTGATTTCGTCAATGTATGGTTTGAGCGCACGCATTTTTGCCGATGATACGTATGACTTCTTTGTAAAGGGGTATACGATGACCTTTACAATGAGTGTGAGCAGAATGAGCACGATACCCATGTTGAGACCGAAACCTGAAAGCACGTCGAACAGCGGCATAATGAAGAAACGGTTTATCCAGCGTACGATTGGCCAACCGAAATAGATTATTTCATGCAGGTCGGGTTCGTTGTCGCTGCTTGCTACAAGAGCATTGCTCTCCTTTAGTATATCGAACTTGTTTGGGCCGAAGTAGAACTGTAATGCAGTAGGTTCGCCACCGGTGGGGTCAAACGGTGTCTGCATTTTCGAGGTACAGCGCTTGAGCAGGCCTTTGTCCTTTTGTATGATTTCCGATTTTATGTCTACATCGCTGAACTTGTCGCCGGCAATCATTATAGATGAGAAGAACTGGTTCTTGTATGCAATCCAAGTGAAGTCCTCTTTGAATTTCTCGTTATCATCGGTCATTTCGCTCAGGTAATCGGTGTCGTCACCGGCAAGTTTGTAGGTGACGCTTGAGAATCTTTGCTCAAAATCATAACCGGGTTCAAGCTGGCGCATGAACTGTTTCCATGTAATGTCTACCTTGTCGTTGCTTATTATGTCGTTCATGTTGTGGGCGACAATCTCAAGGTCCATCATGTAACTGTCGCTCTTGAGCGAGTAGTTGAAGTCGATATATCGCCCGCCTTCCTTGAAGTCCAGGCGCATGGTTACCGAACTGTCGGTTACATTCACGGGTGTAAAGAACAGTTCGTTGGTGTTTATGTTCCTGTCGGCAAGGTTGCTCTTGAAATGGAAGTTAACGGTGTTGCTGCCGTTGAGGTCCTTGTTTTCTTCGGTTACCTTTATTTTGTCCTTGCTGTCGAAGAGTACGAGTGGGTTGCCGTCCTGGCCCATGTAGTCCTTTACGGTTACCGAGGCAACGCGTCCGCCATAAGTGGATATGTCGGCCTTTATTTTGCTGTTTTCAATTGTGACGTTCCTGTTTTCGCCACGGAGCACGTTGTAGAAGAAACTGCCGGTGTTGTTCACCTGTGCCTGCTTCTTCATCTCCTCGGCCATCATTATGCTGTCCTTTCTCAGGCTTTCCCTCCTTTGTGTCTCGGCAAGTTCCTGCTGTGCGCGTATCTGCTCCTCGGTAGGCTGGTTGTAGTAGAAATAGAAAACGAGTACCAGACCAATGAGGATATATCCTACAATGCTTCTTTTGTCCATATCTGTTGAATATGCTGTTTTGTGGTTAATTTTGACAATTTCGCGCAAAGTTACAAAAAATAATGATTACAACGTCTAAAAAAACGTGTAAAATGTATCGCTTGCGTGTACGTGCATGCGCATTTATGCCTGTTCTACTTTTAAAAATAATTAAAAAGCATTATCTTCGCGCTTTGAAACTAATGCCGGGGAAATCCCCGGCTCATAAAATCGGTTTATTATGAAAACAAAATTGGCTTTATTGCTGTTGCTCGTTATGGCCGGTGTGCATTCCAATGCGCAGGGAAGTTCGGTCTATGAATATTTCAACAATGGCATAGATGAAATTGCGGCTTCGGCAAATGATACCGGTGTCACCGGTGATGAAGAGAAGACGAATCATGTCTATCAGCGTATGTTCACATCTCCTGTTCTTTATGGTTCTGTGGTACGCAAGGCATTCTCGTTCAACAGCGATGAGACCGAGGCCTGCAGCGAAATGCTGGCCATGGACGACAAACGCTCGTCGGTAATAGACGCTCTGTTGCTCGATGTCTACAGCACTCACCCCGAAAAGGTAGCCATGGTAGAGGAGGAACTGCGCAGCGAAAACACATATCCGGCTGTAAATGAGAGCGAGGTGAAACCGCAACTCTCTTTGCATAAACCGGCAATGTACATTCCAGACAATGTCGCCGGTGACATGAAGACCACTGTGGTAAAACCCAATTACTGGAAGTTCATGGGGCGTTCATCGCTCACATTCAGTCAGAACTTCCTTTCACCTAACTGGTTCCAGGGTGGTGAGAACTATTATGCCATGCTTGCCACAATTGATGTGGACCTGAATTATGACGACCAGGACCGCATTAGTTTTACCAACCACTTTGACCTTGATTTGGGCTTTGCGACCGCACAGGCCGATACTGTTCACAAGTTCAAGACAAATACCGATAAAATACGTGTTGAGTCTACTTTCGGTTACAGGGTTGTAAAGAACCTTGATGTTGCGGCCAAACTTAAACTGGAATCGCAGATGATGCCGTACTATCCTGCCAATACCAGAAAATTCACTTCAAACTGCCTTGCGCCGTTCGACGCGAATGCTTCTATCGGTTTGAACTACAAACCTTCTTTGGGCAATTTCAAGATTGAGATATATCTTGCTCCGCTGTCGGCATACAATTTCCGATATGTGCATTACGAAGACCTTGCAGTAGCGCTCGGTATTGCCGAGGATAACCGTTTCAAAGTAGGAAGGGGCTGGGCAAGACACGACTTTGGTACACAGCTTGTGGTAACAATACCCACTTACAAGATAACATCGTTCCTCGATGTGTGGTCACGCCTTGAGTACTACACGAACTATCAGAGGGCATTTTTCCAGTGGGAAACCAAGTTCGATGTTACTCTCAACAAATACTTCACGGCGTCGGTAATGGTGCACTCACGCTTCGATGACAGTGTCATTGAAGATGTGGAGTACGGTTTCTGGCAGTTGAAGGAACTCTTCACGCTCGGTGTGGCATATTCTTGGTAAAGGAAACTTCGGTTGTAAGACAAAGATTAGGACAATATGATGTTCGGTTCCATTTTCCCGGTTTCAGACCCTACTTGGATATTTCTGGGAGTGCTCTGCATAGTGCTCTTCGCTCCCTTGATATTCAATAAACTGAGAATGCCGCACATCATTGGCATGATTCTTGCCGGTTTGCTAATCGGGCCGAATGGACTGAATATTCTTGAAAGGGACGACAGTTTTGAACTCTTCGGCAAGGTAGGTCTCTACTACATAATGTTCCTTGCCAGCCTTGAAATAAACATGCAGGAGATGAAGCAGGCAAAGGGGGGCGCATTGCTCATGGGACTGGCCGTGTTCCTAATTCCCATTGCATTGGGTATGCTGAGCAACATGTTCATCCTTGAGTACAGTTTTGTTGCCTCGTTGCTGCTTGCCAGCATGTATGCTTCCTATACTCTAATCTCCTATCCCATAGTCGCCCGCTACGGTCTTTCGCGTCTCAGGTGCGTAAACTTTGTGGTGGGCGGAACAATAATAACCGACACGCTAACCCTCTTTGTGCTGGCGGTCATTGCCGGATTATGCACCGGTGAGGCCGATGTGTGGTTTGTTGTGTGGATGC
Source organism: Bacteroidaceae bacterium (assembly GCA_017408685.1). GTDB lineage: Bacteria > Bacteroidota > Bacteroidia > Bacteroidales > Bacteroidaceae > HGM04593. The sequence goes on from JAFQUE010000063.1 coordinate 10,802, forward strand.
TTGTGAAACTGCTTGCGATAGTAGCGGTCATAATATTCCTGTTCCCGCGCATAGCACGCTATTTCTTCCGCACTTACAATGACAGTGTAATACAGTACATTTTCGTGATGGCCATGCTGTTCCTTGGAGCAGGCATGATGGAACTTGCCGGCATGGAGGGAATTCTGGGTGCATTCATCACGGGTCTCGTGCTCAACCGCCTGATTCCGCACTCGTCACCGCTCATGCGCCGCATTGACTTTGTGGGAAATGCCATCTTCATCCCTTACTTCCTCATTGGTGTCGGTATGATGATTGACATAAGTGTGCTGTTCAAGGGCGGCGGTTCTCTGCTTGTGGCTGCGGTGATGGTTGTCACGGCACTCACGGGAAAATGGTTGGCGTCGTTCGTGGTGGCAAAGAGTTACAGAATGTCGTCGGGCGAGCAGCACTTGATGTTCGGTCTCAGTACCTCACAGGCTGCAGCCACGCTTGCTGCAGCAATTGTGGGTCACGAAATAGGATTGTTGAACGAGGATGTGCTCAACGGTACCATCTTGCTAATACTTGTAACCTGTATTGTGAGTTCGATAGTCTCGGACAGGGCTTCGCGCAAACTTGTCGTTTCGGGTGACCTCTTGGCACGTCCGGCAGCAATTGATTCCAAGAAGACTTTGCTTGCTCTTGCCAATCCTGCCGCGGTTGACAAACTCATGGATTTGGCACTGCTTGTGAGAAAAGAGGGTAGCAAGATTCCTCTTTCTGCAATTACCGTGGTTCTCGATGAGGATAAGAAATTACACAAGAGTGCTAAAAGTGTGCTTGACCTTGCAGCCGACATTGCAGCGTCGGTGAATGTGCCGCTGCTCACGAAAATGCGCCTTACGACCAACCTTGCGCACGGTATAATACATGAGGTCAAGGAGAACGATTACCGCGAACTCATTGTTGGGTTCCACAAGAAGGAGACTGCAAACGATACATTCCTTGGCGGAGTCCTCCCCGAGGTGCTCACGGCTCTTGATTGCCAGGTGGTTATGGCTCGCATGAATATTCCTTTGAACACTGTGCGCACGATACATATCACTTTCCCTGCCAAGGCCGAATATGAGGCCGGTTTCTCGTACTGGGTAGAGGAGACTGCGCGCATGGCAAGCGGTCTTGACTGCCGTATAATGTATCATGGGCACCCCGATACCATGGCGAAAATTCAGAGAATGCTCAAAGATTATGACCCTGTAGACGCGCAATTCTTCGAGACCGACGGCGGCAACGACCTCAAGCGTCTGGCGAGCATAATACGCGAAGACCACTTGCTCATTATTGTGAGTGCCCGCCGCGGCTCAATCTCTTTCCGTCCGTCGCACGACCACATCTTTGTGCAGTTGCAGCGCGATTATCAGAATACCAGTGTGCTGCTTGTCTATCCGGGTGCATACAAGGTAGAGGGTGGAGAAACGCACTAATCAAGAGAACAGAGTACAAATAACAGAGTACAGATAATAGAGCGTGACCTTTCACTGCTCGTGTTATCGAAGCCTGCGGTTTTCTCCTTTTATCTAAACTCCAACACTCCGCCGCCTATTATGTCGCGGTGGGTAATTGCTGTTCCTTTCACGCGTTTGCCGTTGAGGTGGGGAACAGTGTCATTCTTAAGGAGTTCAAAATTACACAATATCGTGAATGTTTTTCCGTCCGGCAGGTCAATTGTCACTTCGGGGAACAGCGGTGCTCCAAGTTCATATACTCCGCCGCAAGGGTCAGTGGGGTAGAATCCCATTGCCGAGAACACGTACCATGCCGACATCTGTCCGCAGTCCTCGTTGCCGCATATGCCGTCGGGTGTGTTGCGGTACAATTCACGCATGATTTGCGTTACATACTGCCGTGTCTTTTCGGGCTGCCCAATCCTGTTGAACAGGTATGCCACGTGGTGGCTCGGTTCGTTGCCGTGGGCATATTGCCCAATCATGCCGGTACTGAAGATTGGCAGGTCGGCATTCCCGGCAGGGGAGTATGTGAACATGCTGTCCAGTTTCTGTGCAAAGATTTCCTTGCCCATGTGGGCGATGAGGCCGTCGATGTCGTGTTGCACGCTCCACATGTAGTGCCATGCATTGCTCTCGCATATGTGTGGGGTGTATTCGTCGGGGCTGAACTCCGGTTGGAACTCTCCCTTGCTGTCGCGCGGTTGCATGAATGTGGTTGCGGGGTTATAATGGTTGCGCCAGTTTTCTGCGCGGCTGTAGAACTCCCGGGCAATACTGTCATGCCCCATTGCCGCTGCCATGCGGGCAATGCAATGGTCGTCGTATGCATATTCAAGTGTGCGTGACATTGACCAGTTGTCGGCATTGTACGAGTCTGTTACATCATATGGCACATATCCCAGTTCCTTGTACAGCCCAATGCCGCGGTAGGTGTCGCAGTTGGCAGTGGCAACGCATGCGGCAAGAGCCTTTTCGGCGTCGAAACCCTTTATCCCTTTAAGGTAAGCGTCGGCAATCACCGGTACAGAGTGGTAACCTATCATCATGTCCGTCTCGCTTCCCCACATGTTCCACACGGGCAAGCGCCCGTGCTGCTCATAATGGGCGATGAAGGAATTTATCATGTCGGCAACACATTCCGGCGCTATTATTGTGAACAGCGGGTGTGAGGCGCGGAATGTATCCCACAGCGAGAAGGTGGAGTAGTTGTTCCAACCGTCACTTTTGTGGTTAAGGCCGTCGGCACCGCGGTATGTGCCGTCAACGTCGCAGTAAAGCGTTGGGGCAATCATTGTGCGGTAGAGTGCCGTGTAAAAGCATACCTGCTCGTCGTGTGTGCCGCCTTTTACCTTTATACGTGACAAACGGCTGTTCCAAAGTTCTTGTGTATTCCTGCGGTAGAGGTCAAAATCGTTGTGCGGCGCCTCGGCTGCGAGGTTTTTTGCTGCACCTTCATTCCCTGTGCCCGACAGTGCCGTTGCAATGGTCAGTTGGCGCTCTCTGCCGAGCGCGAATGTGAACCGTGCTGTGCCGGCGACCCTCTTTGTGGCAGTGCCTTCATGGATGTTTATGCTGTCGCATTGCATTGTGGCAATGGGGTGCGAGAATCGTGTGCGGAAGTACACTTGTTGTCCGCGTGCCCAGCCGTCGGAGTAGCGGTAGCCTTCAATGGTATATTCATCAACCAGTGCAATATGTGTGGCGGTTGTGGCGTCCCAGTTTGTAGCCTTGCCAAGGTTGAGCAACACAGTGGCTGTGTCTGTGGGGTAGGTGTAGCGCTGAATGCCGCAACGTTCCGTAGCGGTGAGTTCCACGTCAATGCCGTAACTGTCCAGGTGTACACGGTAGTATCCTGCGCAGCACTCCTCGCGCTCGTGGCTGAACATGGAGTGTACGCCCAATGGTGCGGCGGTCTCCTTCAACGGGTATGTCACCGGCAGGAAACTTATGTCGTACAGGTCGCCGGCGCCTGTGCCGCTCAGGTGTGTGTGACTGAACCCGGCGATTGTGCTGTCGGGGTAGAAATATCCTGCAATCCAGTCCCATCCGGGCTGCCCGTTGTCGGGGCTCAACTGTACCATGCCGAAAGGCGCTTGTGCCCCGGGGTATACATTGCCTTTGTAGTCGGTTCCTATGAGCGGGTTTACGAGTGAGGCATAATCGGTGCTCTCCTGTGTGCTGCACGATAGCAACAGCAACATTGCAATTGCGGGGAATATGTGTTTCATGGTAATGGACTATTTCGTGCTAAGATAACAAATAACGGCCATTTATCATTGGGAGTAAACAGAAAAAGAGACCACGCGGTCTCTTTTTCTGTTTACTCCCAATGGAACGGTTCGAATTGCGAATCCTTGTCGACCCACCCGGGCTTGCGCATGGCGTATATTATAAAAGGAGCGCCCACTACAATTATGCAGCCTATGACAAGTACGGCATACCACACGGCATTGCTGCCAACCGAAATTTGTGCGGGCGGGATGAAACTGAGCACAAAGGCCAGCAGGCTGCCAAGGAATCCCACACCGGCAACAATCCACATGAGCATGTTGCCGCTCTTGCCCAAGCGGAACGGGCGCGGGGTCTCCTTCATGTTATATCTCAGGTATATTGCAGCGGCGAACATGAGCAGGTACATTATAAGGTACAGCAACACGGTCAACTGCGACAGTATCTGGTAGAAACTCTGTACCGACGGCATTATCACGAACAGCAGGCTCAGCAGTGTCACAATACCGCCCTGAATAAGGAGTATGTTCCTCTGCACGCCAATCTTGTTGCTCTTCTGCATGAACGGTGGCAGATAACCGGCCTTTCCCACGGCAAAGATACCCTTTGAGGGTCCCGATACCCATGTGAGCACGCCTGCAAGCACGCCGAATGCAAGTGCAATGGCAATGATTGGCGACAACCAGGACATTCCTATGTACTTGAAGTAGTTGTCAAATCCCACAAGCAGGCTCTGTGTGAGGTTTATGTCCTTCTGCGGGATTATTATGCCAAGCGCGAACGTGCCCAGGACGAAAATCAGCACCGTGATAATTGCCCCGAGAAAAACAGCACGGGGGTAGTTGCGGCTTGGGTTCTCCATGTCCTTCACGTGTATGCCGGTCATCTCCATTCCCGCGTAGAAAAGGAAAATGCCCGAGGCCAATACAAGGTTGTCAAATTTGGTAATGTCGGGGAAGAAACTGCCGCTGAAGTCCATCTGCGATTTGCCGCCCGATACAAGGTAGGCTATTGCCAGGACAACGAGCAGTGCAGCCGGTATGATGGTTCCCACAAGGCCGCCTACCTTTGCAACCTTACTCACCCAACCCAGTCCTTTGAGCGAGATGAATGTGGCGGCCCAGTAGATTGCAAGCACTACCACAAGGGTGTAGAACTTGTTCGCCGCCAATGTCATGTCGGCACTGCTGTTCATGCCAATGAATGCGAGCGAAACGGCACCGAACGTCAGTACGGTGGGGTACCATATGGTGCTCTCGACCCATTGCAGCCATATTGCCACAAAACCAATGCGTTTACCGAACGCTTCTCCCACCCAGCGGAATACGCCGCCTTGCTTGTCCTGGAACATTGCGGCGAGTTCGGCTGCCACAAACGATGTGGGAATAAGGAACACCAATGCTGCGAACAGATAGTAGAACGCTGAACTCAGGCCGTATTCAGCCTCGGCCGGCAGTCCTCGGAGCGAAACGACTGCTGTCACATTCATTATGGCCAGTGTGGCCACACCCAACTTTACACTTTTTGTTAATGTAGACATAGTTATCCGTATTTAATGGTTATTAATGCATGGTAGGATAACATTTCCGGAATGCGGTTGGTTCGTTGGCTCAAGCATAAAAATCAGGAGCACGCAATTGCGTGCTCCTGATTTTTTATATATGACTCCTGAATATTATTCAGCTGTCTCTTCTGTGCTCCAGTCAAGTTTAGCCATGCGCTGGTAACTTGCATAGCGCTTCTTCGCCATGTTCTCGGCAGCCTCGAAGAGTTCGTGTGCCTCGGCAGGGAACTGCTTTGCAAGTGAAGCGTAGCGTACCTCGCCCTGCAGGAACTCCTGGAACTTCTCCCACTGCGGTTCTTTGCTGTCGAGTGTGAACGGGTTCTTGCCCTCATCCTCGAGTGCAGGGTTGTAACGCCACAAGTGCCAGTAACCGCACTCAACGGCTGCAGCCTGCTCGGCCTGTGCCTTGCCCATACCGCGCTTGATACCGTGGTTGATACATGGAGCGTATGCAATAACGAGTGATGGGCCCGGATAAGCCTCGGCCTCGCGTATTGCCTTCAAGCACTGGTCGTAACTTGCGCCCATTGCAATCTGTGCAACGTATACGTAACCATATGTTGTTGCAATCATACCAAGGTCCTTCTTCTTAATGCGCTTGCCCGCAGCAGCGAACTTTGCAATGGCGCCAAGAGGAGTAGCCTTTGAAGACTGTCCGCCGGTATTTGAGTAAACCTCTGTATCCAATACAAGGATATTTACATCCTCGCCCGAAGCAATCACGTGGTCAAGACCGCCGTAACCGATGTCGTATGAAGCACCGTCACCGCCGATAATCCACTGTGAACGCTTTACAAGGTACTGCTTGATTGCAAGAATCTGCTCGCTTGTGTCGCTCTCGAACTCCTCGCAAGCCTTTATTATGGCAGGAGTAATCTCCTTTGTTACATCGGCATTCTCCTTGTTGTCAATCCACTGCTGTGCAAGAGCCTTGAATTCCTCGGGGCAGCTGCGGTATGTCTGTATCTCGGTAAGCAGTCTTTCAAGGCGTGCGCGCATTTTCTTCTCGGCAAGTTTCATACCAAGACCGAACTCGCAGAAGTCCTCGAACAATGAGTTGCCCCATGCCGGACCTTCGCCCTTCTCGTTTGTTGTGTATGGTGTTGAAGGAACCGAAGCGGTGTAGATTGAAGAACATCCTGTTGCGTTGGCAACAACCTCGCGGTCACCGAAGAGCTGTGTAAGCAACTTCACGTATGGAGTCTCGCCGCAACCTGAACATGCACCAGAGAACTCGAAGAGCGGAGTGGCGAACTGTGAGTTCTTGGGGTTGCTCTTCACGTCTACAAGAGCCTGCTTGCTCTTCACGTTCTTCACGCAGTAATCCCAGTTTGCAGCCTCTGCTCTCTCCTCTTCCAATGGAACCATCTCAAGAGCCTTGCCGCCGAGTTTTGGATTGCCCGGGCATATATCGACGCAGTTGCCGCAACCCAAGCAGTCGAGTACGCTCACCTGCATTCTGAACTGCATGCCCTTCATTGCCAAAGGTGCCTTCATCTCAATCTTCTCGGCGTTGATACCGGCAGCCTCCTGCTCGTCCATTACGAACGGGCGTATTGCAGCATGCGGGCAAACGAATGAACAACGGTTACACTGTATACAGTTCGTAGCGTTCCAGCGTGGAACGAATGTGCTCACGCCACGTTTCTCATAAGCCGATGTACCTACAGGCCATGTACCGTCCTCAAGACCCTTGAATGCCGAAACAGGCAACTGGGCACCCTTCTGTGCATTGATTGTGCGAACAATCTTTGTAATGAACTCAGGCTCGTTTCTCTTCTCCTCAACGTCTGCGGGGAGTTTTGACCAGTTGGGGTCTATTGCCAACTGACGGTACTCGCCTCCGCGGTCAACGGCTGCGTAGTTCTTGTCAACTACATCCTGTCCCTTCTTGCCGTAAGACTTAACGATGAACTTCTTCATCTGCTCAATTGCAAGGTCAACCGGAATAACCTGTGTTATGCGGAAGAATGCACTCTGCAGAATTGTATTTGTGCGGTTGCCAAGGCCAATCTCCTGTGCTATCTTTGTTGCATTGATGTAGTATACTGTGATATTGTTGTCGGCGAAGTACTTCTTCACGTTGTTTGGCAGGTTCTTTACGAGTTCTTCACCTTCCCAAACGGTGTTCAGCAGGAATGTGCCTCCCTTCTGCAATCCCTTGGTAACATCGTACATGCGCAGGTATGCCTGAACGTGGCAGGCAACGAAGTTAGGTGTGTTCACCAGGTATGTGCTTCGTATTGGCTTGTCGCCGAAACGGAGGTGTGAACATGTGAAACCGCCCGACTTCTTTGAGTCATAAGAGAAGTATGCCTGACAGTGCTTCTTGGTGTTGTCGCCGATAATCTTTACAGAGTTCTTGTTGGCACCTACTGTACCGTCGGCGCCAAGGCCGTAGAACTTGGCCTGGAACATTCCGTCAACAACTGCAATCTCCTCCTTCGGAGGCAATGAGAGGAATGTCACGTCGTCCACGATACCGAATGTGAAGTGGTTCTTCGGCTCGGGCAATGCAAGGTTCTCATATACGCCCATGATTATTGCAGGTGTGGTGTCACATGAACTCAAACCAAAGCGTCCGCCCACGATAATCGGGTTAATTGCCTGCAACTCGGGAGTGCTGTTGAATGCCTCCACAACGTCCAGGTACAAAGGTTCACCGTTGCTTCCGGGCTCCTTTGTGCGGTCAAGCACAGCAATGCGCTTAACTGTCTTTGGCATAACGGCAGCAAGGTACTTCACTGAGAACGGACGGTAGAGGTGAACGCTTACCAAGCCCACCTTCTCGCCTCTTTCAGTCATGTAGTCGATAGCCTCCTTCACAGCCTCGGTAGCCGAACCCATGACAATGATTACGCGGTCGGCGTCCTCGGCACCATAGTATGTGAAAGGAGCGTAGTTGCGGCCTGTGATAGCCGAAATTTCCTTCATGTACTCGGCAACGATGTCGGGAACTGCATTGTAGAACGGGTTCTCGCTCTCCTTGTGGGTGAAGAATGTCTCGGGGTTCTCCGCTGTACCGCGTACAACAGGTGAACTCGGGCTCAATGCTCTGTTGCGGAACTCCTGGATAGCGTCCCAGTCAACAAGTGGAGCAATCTCCTCCTGCTCAATAAGTTCAATCTTCTGTATCTCGTGCGATGTACGGAATCCGTCAAAGAAGTTCAGGAACGGAATGCGGCTCTTCAGTGTAGAAAGATGTGCCACAGCCGCGAGGTCCATAACCTCCTGTACCGAACCTTCGCAAAGCATTGCGAAACCTGTCTGGCGGCAAGCCATAACGTCCATGTGGTCGCCGAAGATACTGAGCGAGTTACCTGCCAGTGAACGTGCCGATACATGGAATACTGTAGGCAATTTTTCGCCGGCAATCTTGTACATGTTCGGAATCATCAGCAGCAGACCCTGCGAAGCCGTGAATGTGTTGGTCAACGCACCTGCCTGCAATGAACCGTGGAGTGCACCTACTGCACCGCCCTCTGATTGCATTTCCTGAACTGATACTGTCTCGCCGAAAAGGTTCTTTCGGCCCTGTGCTGCCCACTCGTCAACATATTCTGCCATTGTTGATGATGGAGTGATAGGGTAGATTGCTGCTACCTCGGAAAACATGTAGGCAATGTGTGCCGCTGCCTGGTTTCCGTCACAAGTGATGAATTTTTTTGCTTTAGTCATAATGCAATTGTTTTATGAATAGTTGTAATTATCCTTTCCTGTAGGTAAACAGGTGCAACGTTGCCGGTGTGGCCGGTTCTTTTGCTGCCTGCTCATTTATATTTCAACAAGCAAAGTTACAAAATAATCGGGAACTTGCTCATAAAAAATGATGAAAATGAGTACTTTTGTGATTATTTCTTATGATGAAACATTTACGTGCAATATTTTTTATTTTATCTCTTCTGGCAGTCATGGTGCCGGCCGCGCAGACTATGCTGCCGAAATATGAGTATCGTGCTGTCTGGGTCACGGTCATCGAGAACCTTGACTGGCCGCGTACAGTAGCCCGTGACAGTGCCGGCGTGGAGCGGCAGAAGGCCGGGCTGGTCTCTATGCTCGATTCCCTCAAGGCGCTGAACGTGAATACCGTATTGTTACAGACCCGCGTGAGGGGCGATGTGATATACCCTTCGGACATTGAACCTTTTTCCTATCTCTTTACCGGCACCGTTGGCAGGTCGCCCGGTTACGACCCGTTGGCTTTTGCCATTGAGGAGTGCCACAAACGCGGTATGCAGTTGCATGCATGGGTGGTCACCCTCCCGTTGGGCAAGGATAATCATGTTGCCCGTCAGGGGAAGCGTTCGTTGGTTCGTCGCCGCCGCGACCTGTGTACGTATTATAAAGGACAATGGTACATGGAACCGGGCAATCCCGCAGTAAAGGATTATATTGTGGCGCTTGTTAAGGAAGTGGTTTCCAAGTACGATGTCGATGGCCTGCACCTCGATTACGTGCGTTATCCCGACCGAACAGCCGGTTACCCCGACGCTGCCTTGTATCGCCGATACGGTCGTGGAATGACGCTTGCCGATTGGCGCCGTGAGAACATAACCTCCATTGCCCGTGCTGTCTATGAGTGCGTGAAGGAGATAAAACCTTGGGTGCGTGTGAGTTGTGCTCCGCTTGGCAAGTTCGGTGACCTCACCCGTTACAGTTCTTTGGGCTGGAATGCCTATGACGCTGTCTATCAGGACGCCCAGGGTTGGGTGCGTGACGGCATTATGGATATACTTTTCCCCATGCTTTATTTCAACGGCAACAACTTCTATCCGTTCGTCCGCGATTGGCAGGAGAACTCCAATGGGCGTCACATAGTGCCGGGAATAGGCGCTTACCGCCTTTTATCGGAGTATGGTGGTTGGCCGCAACTTGAAATAGAACGCCAGATTTCCACTTCGCGCTCGGCTGGCACCGCAGGAACAGCCATGTTCCGTGCCGAACATCTGCTCGGTTGCGGCTATGGATTATATGAGAAACTGCACCACACAAAAGCCATGCTGCCGCCAATCTCCTGGGCAAAGGGCGCTGCCCCGGCTGCGCCCAAGGTCGTTTTTGCTTCGAGGAACGACAGTACTATGTGTGTGGGGTGGAGCAGCGTGAAGGGTGTGGCTGCCGAACCTGCAATCCGTTATAATGTATATGGTTCGTTGGGTAACAGCGTGGATGTGAATGACATAGGTAATCTGCTGGTCTCTTCTCTCACTGACACTACTTTCAATTGGCAATGCCGTGCATTCCGTGCTTTGACGCTGGCTGTTACCGCTGTAGATGTCTATGGCAGGGAGGGTGAGCCCTCTTTTGTGACCTTGGGCAGTGATGAAGATGTGCTTGTGCAGGAACTTGAATTGCCCGAACAGCAGGTTTGGGGTTCACGTATTGAAGTTTCCGACATCTATGGACGTATAATTTACAAAGGCAAGTATACAAGGCGCATTGGTGTGCGCGGTGTGCCGGGTGGGCACTATGTTGTGCGCATTTATGACCGCCATGGCGGTCTTGCCTATTCAAGGCATATCAAGACCGGTCAAATACAATAACATTAAAGCGTTGCCCGCCGGGCAACGCTTTAATGTTATAATGTTATTTCCTTTTACTTGTCCTTCTTCCCGAATATTGAGAAGTGTACATACCTTTTGGGGTTGCTCTTCAGGTCCTCGAGCAGCGCGTTTGCCGACTCGCATGTCTCGTTCAACCTGTTGTAGAGAGTGCTGTCCTTGAGCAGCATGCCGGCTGTGCCTTCACCGTTGTTGAGCGAAGCGGTGATTTCCTCGATATTCTTTACCGAAGCCTCGAGCGAAGCGACAATCTTCTGGTATTCGATTTCGTTCAGTTTTGACGAAAGTTCAAGCATCTCGTTCTCCAGTTCCACAAGTTTGCTGCCTGCAGTCGCAATATCCCCTTTGAGCAGTCTGTCAAGTTCGGCCGATGTGCTGCCGAGTTGTGCCGAGAGTTGCTCGACGTTGTTCAGCGTGTTGTTTATTGCCGGGTTTGCGAGAATGTCATTTACCGACATGAGTATGGAGTCTACCTTCGGCAGCATGTCTGTGAGTACAGGGAGCATTTTGCCCGCCTCGTCAAGTGCTCCGCCATTGAGTTTGCCGTAAATGGTGTCGCCCGGTTCAAGGTAGCGGCTGCCTTTGCCTGTGATAATGCTTATGCTGCTGCTTCCGAGCAATTCAAGGTTAATCTCGGCGGTACTGCCCTCGGGCAACTGTAGTCTGTCGTCAATGGCAAGCCCCACAATCGCTCCTTCTCTTGTCTCAAAATTGTAGTTTATCCCCTGAACGTTGCCCACCTTGTATCCGTTTATGAATACGGGGCTGGAGTTCACAATCTCTCCAATGTCCTTGAATCTGGCATAGTAGATGTTGCCCTTGTCGAGCACGCTTATGCCTTTAAAGAAATTTATGAGGAAGTATACGATAACCAGTGCAAGAATTCCTAAAAAACCAATCCAGAATTCACGTGTAAATCTGCCTTTTCCCATTTTATTAAGGTTTATATTTTTGTTTTGTCAATCGTTATGTCATATGTGCGGTAGCAACTATCTTTTTTTGCTTTTCTCCTTGAACATCCTTATGGCTTTCTGTGTGTCGGTCTTCTTGCCGTCGATGAATGCTATTATGAATGCCTGCCCGAACTTCTTTGAGATTTCCTTCCTTTTCTTCACAATCTCGTTGTAGTCCGTGCTCTCGCCGTATGTGTACTTGTACATGCCGTTCTCCTTGAAGTATTCGGCTTTTACCCCTTTAAGTCTCTTGTCGTTCTTCTTCAGCACCTTGTCTGTGGCGAATATCTGTACCTTGAATACGGGCGCCCCGCTTTTTTCAACACTCTCTTTGCTTTTTTTGTTTACAGTGTTTGCAGGCTTCTTCTCTTTTGCCTTTTCCTTGGCGCTCTCTACACCTTTTTGTCTGCCGTAGAGGCGGTAATACTCCGAAAATCCTTCAAATATTCCCTTTGCCAGTTTTTTCTGCCCGCTCTCCGAGGCAATGAATTTCTCCTCTTCGCGGTTGCTTATGAAACCCAGCTCAACAAGAATCTTGGGCATTACCGTCTTGTGCAGCACAAGGAAACCTGCCGATGAGACACCCCTGTTGTGGAGTTTGCTGTTCCTTACCATCCCGTTCTGTACCAGCTGTGCCAGTTCGGCACTCATCTCCATGTCCTGGCCGCGCATGAGTTCGAATATTATATAACTTTCGCTGGAACGCGGATTGAACCCCTTGTATATCTCCTCGAAATTATCTTCGGAGAGAATTACCTCATTCTCGTACATGGCCGCGGCCTTTGCCTCGGCACTGCTGCCTGCGCCCAACGTGAATGTCTCGCAACCGTTCGCGCTTCTGCTCTTTGACGCGTTGGAGTGTATCGATATGAACAGGTCGGCATTGGCGTTGTTGGCTATTGTGGCTCTCTTTACAAGAGGAATCTGTACATCGGTCTTGCGGGTGAATATGATTTTGACCTCGGGAAACTCGTCCTCAATCATGCCGGCGAGCAATTTCGAAACCTTGAGGTTTATATCCTTCTCCTTTGCGCTCCTGCCCAGGGCACCGGGGTCTACACCGCCGTGTCCCGGGTCAATGACCAGGGTGAACGGTTTTTCCTTGCCTTTTTGTGCAAAAAGCAGGCCTGTGCCCATGAAGAACAGCAGGATTATCAATGCTACCTTTGCCGTGTATGCTTCTGCTCTCATTTTTTCATGTATTGTGTCGCGGCACAATCTCTGCAAAATTACTCTAAAATATCAGATTATTCAAAAAAGATAACTTTATTTAAGAATCGTTGCCCGCAAAATGTACCATAAAAGCGCGAATGTGTCCTTGGCGGGGTTGTGAATTTGGAAAAAAGTTGTATTTTCGCATGGTTTATATATTTTTGACAAAAGAGATGAAATTTCTTCAATTCAATATACGGTACGAGGCACCGGTCGGTTGTGTCATGTACATACGTTATTCACTCGATGACAACGGTTATGCTACCGAAGGCGTGCTGTCGTTGCGTGAGGTGCAAAGAGGGTGGTGGCAAGGCTCAATGGAGGTGAGCGAGGATTATAATCATGTGCAGTACGGATATGAACTGCTGCAAGGCGGCAAGTCACTCTGCAACGAATGGGCGATAACTCCCCACAGACTCCGTTTCAACTGTGTCAACCGCAACTACATAGTGTATGACATGTGGCTCGACTCGCCGGTGGGTTATTATGAGCAGACGAACCTTTTCCGTTTTTTCGACAAGCGCGGCATTGTGCTCGATGAACCCAGTATCAACTGGTATAACCGCAGTGTGACATTCTCGCTCTATGTGAGCGGTCTCCGGAAAGGCGAGCGCCTGTATCTTGCCGGGGACGCTGAAATCCTTGGCGCATGGGACCCCAAGCGCGCATTGCGTATGCAGCAGCGTGTGCCCAACCGTTGGAGCGTTACCTTCGATGTCGACTCAATAATAAGCGGTGGTCTCTACTATAAGTTCATCGCAGTCGGCGAGGACGGTTCGGTGCGTTGGGAAAGCGGCGATAACCGTCACATCCTTCTTCCAGACTTCGAGGCGGCAACAAATTATTTCTATCAGCTCGATGAACTGAACTTCGAGTCACCCCGTCTGCGCATAGCCGGAACCGTTATCCCTCTCTTCTCGTTGCGTTCGGCCCACGGGTGGGGTATAGGTGATTTCGGCGACATAAGGCTCATGGCCGATTGGTTGGCGGCAACCGGGCAGAATATACTGCAACTGTTGCCCGTGAACGATACCACGGTGTGCGGCGGGAACGAAGATTCCTATCCCTATAACTGCGTATCGGTCTATGCGTTGAATCCGATATATGCCGATATGTCTGTTCTTCCCTCACTCTCAAGTGATAAACGTGCGGCCTATTACAGCAAAGAGCGTGAAAAACTCAATGCTCAGCCGGTGGTGAAGTATGCACAGGTATATCGTCTCAAGATGGCATACCTGCGTGAACTGTTCAATGAGGCAGGGAATGAGGTCCTTGCAAGCGATGGCTTCAAGGCGTTCTGCAGTGAGCAGGAACAGTGGCTCAAACCCTATTGCGTTTACCGTTTCCTTTCCACACGCCTGCATAGTAACATGTGGGAATGGAAGGATTACCCACGTTACGGTTCCGATACATGGGAACGCGTCACAACCGAATATTCCGACGCCGCGCGCGAAATGCAGTTCTACTCCTACGTGCAGTATATCCTTTATACCCAACTGTCCGAAGCACACCGCTATGCGAACGGCAAGGGTGTAGCCCTGAAGGGAGACATTCCTATCGGAGTTGCCCCCAACGGCGTGGATGTGTGGTGCGACGCCGGGCAGTTCAACCTGCAGGTGTCGGCAGGCGCGCCGCCCGACATGTTCTCGGCCGACGGTCAGAACTGGGGCTTCCCTACCTATAACTGGCAGGCGATGGCTGCCGACGGCTACTCATGGTGGCGTCGCCGCCTTCAGTACATGTCGAATTTCTTCGACGCCTACCGCATTGACCATATACTCGGTTTCTTCCGTATATGGGAAATCCCCCGCACGGCAAAGAGCGGCCTTGCCGGTAGTTTCTCGCCCAATATGCCGCTTGCAAAGGAAGATATCGTTAAAGCCGGCTTCGATTTCGACGAGGTGCTTCACACGCGCCCGTATATCAACGAGGAGGTTCTTAAGACACTCTTCCCCCGAAAGGCAAGAATCATTGCCGAGGCATTCCTCGACAAACATCCCGATGGAACATTTGTCTTCAAACCCGAAATCACGGACGCCAATACATTGGCCTATTACATATATGAACGCACACCCAAATTGTCGGAACCGTTGAAAGCGACCCTTCAGCGCCTCTACGGCAATGTACTCTTCATGCGTGACCTTTATGAACCCGACAAGTTTGTGCCCCGCATTCTTGGTAACGAGACCGAGGCGTATGAACAACTTGAGTTCGGCGACCGCATAGCATATGACCACCTCTACGAGGACTATTTCTATAACCGCCACACAATGCACTGGTACCGTGAGGGCATGCGCAAACTCGCACCGTTGCTCCTCTCTACCACAATGACCGCCTGTGGCGAGGACCTTGGTATGATACCGGCGTGCGTGCCATGGGTGATGAAGAACCTGCAGGTACTCTCTCTTGAGATACAGCGCATGCCAAAGGTGTTCGGTGAGGCGTTTGCCCGCCCCGAAGCGTACCCTTACCTTTCGGTAGCCACTCCTTCGACACATGACATGAGCACCCTGCGTGGATGGTGGCGCGAAGATGAGAACGTTACACAGCAGTTCTATAACCACGTTCTCGGTTTCGAGGGCAAGGCTCCTGCCGAAATGGACGGCAGGGTGGCACGTGCAATCCTTTTGCAGCACCTCTACTCCCCGTCGGCATTTGCACTCATTGCATGGCAGGACTGGATGGCTATGGACGAGCGCTTGCGTCGCGACAATCCCGACGAGGAACGCGTTAATGTACCCTCGAACCGTGACCACCAATGGAATTACCGCATGCACATCTCATTGGAACAGTTGATGGAGGAGCGGACCTTCAACAGTGCAGTACGCAGCATGATTGAAGATTCGGGGCGCTGTGTGAAGTGAAAGGTGAAAGATGAAAGATGAAAGTTCGTGCAAGCGAACAAGAGTCAAGTTTACTTGAACTATTGCAGTGAGCGCAGCCGAACTTCAACGAAGTTAAAGGTGAAAGATGAAAGTTTGCTTACACACACACAACGAACGCTTAAAACGAAGTTTTGGCAAGGTGATTCCCTTAAAGCAAAACGGGAACTGAAGATAAAAAACTATAATTGATACAATATGAAAAATACATTCCGTTCGTCAATTCTTTCGGGCGTGGCCGTGGCCATTGCCGGTTGGGGGTATCTTGCATTCCCCAATATAATAGGCGCCGTACTCTTCTCGTTTGGTCTTCTCACTGTCGTGAATTATAAACTTAAACTATACACAGGCACGGCAGGTTTCGTACCCCTCCGTTATGAAGACGGGCGTTCACGTTGGGTCAAGGCAATTGGCGAATTGCTCTTTATCCTGTTCGGAAACATCTGCGGTTGTCTGCTCGTTTCGTTGCTCACCCGCATGTCGCCCATTGAACTCGGCGAGTCAGCCCAACGGATTCTCGAGTCCCGCCTGGCTATAGGCCCCTTGCGTGCGGGTCTTCTTGCAATTGGTTGCGGCTTCATAATGACTACCGTGGTAACCTTTGCACGCGAGGGCAAACCGTTGGCGCTCCTCTTTGGTGTACCTCTTTTTATCAATTGCGGTTTCCCGCACTGCCTTGCCGACGCTTTCTATTACATGACAGTGCCGGTGGCATATATAAGCGAACACCTTCTCGATGTTGCATTGCTCTATCCATGTCTGGTAGCAGGAAATTTCATCGGGTGCAATCTTTACCGTTTTATAGCACCAAAGAACTGATACTCCCGCAAAATGACTAAAAGGTGATTCTCTACGTTACGCTTGTCTTGAAAATCCTCATTTACTTCAAGTAAATTAACCCACCAAGTGGCTTTTCCTCCTCGTAGCTCGGCATAGAATGCGAGCACTCTCTGCTCTCGCATTACAGCGTCGGTTGCGGTTTTTGAGTCTTCGCAAGCCTTGAGCCTCATCTTTTTATTCACTTCCATAACAAGAGTGCGACTTTGATGTGACCCTCTTGTCGCTGTTTTGTCGCATTTCTGCATACCCACACAGAATTTTTCAAAATTTTCTTTCAAACATTTGCACAGTTCGCAACTTTGATATACCTTTGCAACGTCAAAAGGAAAGGACCACGTTCCTTGACGTTAAAAACCTTAGGAGAGGTGGCAGAGTGGTCGATTGCACCGGTCTTGAAAACCGACGTACCGAGAGGTACCGGGGGTTCGAATCCCTCTCTCTCCGCAAAAAAGCAAAAAAAGCAGATTTCTAATGAAGTCTGCTTTTTTTGTTTGCGAACATGCTATCACAACTCTAATAACGGCTCAACGTAAAATTCTGGGCTCAACGTAAAATTCTGAGGGATTTCATTTTCATGCATATAATTTTGCTAGTCTGAAAAGGAAAAAATCTTTATCTTTCACACCCCTGAATTGTGTTCTAAATGCTTTAATTTTAGAATTAAAAGATTCCGAAGCCGCA
>JAFQUE010000064.1 GCA_017408685.1 Bacteroidaceae bacterium
CGACTGTTTTTGCAGTGCCGGGCGCTTTGGTTCTTTAGATAAGATACTTGCACTCGTTGCAAAACGCTTAAGCAAGCTTAGCGTTTCACTCGTTTAATCGTATCTTTCACGCGATGAAAGAACATGATAGAACGACAACAATAAGAATATACGACAACAGGTTAAGGGTAAAATATGCAGGAGAATACAGTCAAGAGATTCCTCGTCGCTGCGCTCTGTCGGAATGACAAAACAACGTTTTGTTCTCTGTTCTCTGTTCTCTGTTATCTGTTCTCTGTTCTCTTTTCTCTCATATAGGTAATTTCCTATAACAACCGGCCATCCCCTTACACAAGGTGCAGTCCCTTTTCTCCTTTTTTCTCTCTTCATTATGCATTATTATAAAAATTTGCTTACCTTTATAAAAGTTATACCTTATATATAATAATTACTAACCATAAATATCATCATGAGAAAAAGTCTAATGCTATTCTTGCTTGCTATGGTGCTGGGTTTGGGTTCGTGCGCCAAGAAGCATACATTTGAGGTGAAGGACGGCAAGTTCCTTTACGACGGTGAAAAAGTGCAACTCATCTGCGGTGAAATGCATTATCCGCGTATCCCTGTAGAGTATTGGCGCGACCGCATGCAGCGCGCGAAGGCAATGGGATTGAATACAATCTCGGCCTATGTCTTCTGGGCTGTGCACGAACCGCAGCCTGGTGAATTCAACTTCGAGGGTCAGGCCGACATAGCCCGCTTTGTTGAGATTGCAGCCGAGGAGGGGCTCTTCGTGCTTCTGCGTCCAGGTCCTTATGTATGTGCCGAGTTCGATTTCGGCGGTTATCCCTATTGGTTGCAGAAGGACAGCACTATGAAGTGGCGTAGTGACAACCCGGCGTTCCTGGCTGCCTGTGAGCGTTATCTCAATGCTCTTGGTAAAGAATTGGCTCCGCACACTGTCACCAACGGCGGAAACATCATTATGGTGCAGGTAGAGAACGAGTACGGTTCATACAGCGATGATAAGGTATATCTTGGCAAGGTTGCCGAGATGATAAAGAATGCCGGTTTTAATGTTCCGCTCATGACTTGCGACGGTTCGGGTCAAATGCCTAACGGTTATATCCCCGGCATTCTCCCCACCGTGAACGGTGCTGTAGGCGAAGATATTATGACTTCTATCGACCGTTTCTATCCCGGCGGCCCATACTTTGTTGCAGAGTTCTATCCTGCCTGGTTCGATGTGTGGGGTCTTCCTCACTCAGCGGTCAATTATGAGCGCCCTGCAGAACAACTCGATTGGATGCTCAGCCACGATGTTTCAGTGAGTATATACATGTTCCATGGTGGAACAAATTTCCATTATACCAACGGCGCGAACACCAATAACGGCTCATACGAGCCACAGCCGACAAGTTATGACTATGACGCTCCACTTGGCGAGTATGGCAATGCCTATCCCAAGTACTATGCCTTCCGCGAGGTTATCCAGAAGAACCTGCCCGAGGGTGTTACTCTGCCTCCGGTACCTGCCGACAATCCTACCACCGCTTTCGGCGAGGTTGAACTCACCGAGTGGGCGCCTCTCTCTGTTGCTTATGGCGAAAGGGTAGAGTCGGAGAATACTCTCACTTTTGAGGATATGAACCAGGATTACGGTTATTTACATTACGAGACAACTATTGCTGAACCTGTAAGTGGTAAACTGGTTATCAAGGAGTTGCGCGACTATGCCGTTGTTGTGCTCAACGGCAAGGTGGTGGGTAGCCTTGACCGTCGTTTCCGCCAGAATGCTCTCCAACTCGATGTTACCGAACCGAATTCGGTGCTTGAAATACTTGTTGAGAACGGCGGCCGCGTGAATTACGGAAAGGACCTTGTAAACAACCTTAAAGGTATTACCGAATGTGTTACGCTCAATGGTGAGGAACTAAAGGGATGGACAATCACTTCGCTTCCTTTGCACCTTGCTCAGGTAGACAAGTTCGTGTTCCCGAAACTGCGTCATGAGGGTAACCTGCCCGGTTTCTATCGCGGAACGTTCAATATTGATAAAATTGGTGACACGTTCATTGACATGACCGGTTGGGGCAAAGGCGCTGTTTGGGTGAACGGCAAGTCTCTTGGCAAGTTCTGGGGCATTGGTCCGCAGCAGACAATGTATCTGCCTGCGCCTTGGATGAAGGAGGGCGAGAATGAGATTGTGGTCTTTGAGATGGAGGCAACGGGCAAACGTTCGCTTCGCGGTATTGACAAACCAATTCTCAACGTGCTTGGCCCCGACAAGAACTCATTCAAGACCTCACGCGAGTATAACCGTGTTCCTGTGCTCGATGAATATGACGGAATATTCAAGGGTACAGTAGAAAAGAAGAGCGGTTGGCAGGAGTTTACATTTGACGGAATGAAGACCTTGCGCCACCTTTGTATTGATATACAGAGTACATATGACGGCAAGAACTCATGCATTTGCGAGATTGAGTTGCTTGATGAGAACGGCAACCCCATCAACAAGAAGAAGTGGAATATTGTACACACCAACACCGAGGCTGTAGGCGAGGGCGTTGCCGAGGATATGATTGACGGCGACGAGTCAACATACTGGCACTGTGCATGGAAGAAGGATGTCAAACCGTTGCCTCACCAGATTATCGTTGACCTTGGCAACATACGCACCGTCAAAGGATTCCGAATATGCATGCGTGATGTAAAATTGCCCGGCTGTATAAAGGATTTCCGCCTCTATGGCCGTCCCCAGTTCTTCCTTTACGAATGATATCGTGAATTGAATAACATAAAAGAAGAGTGCCGCCGCAGCGGCACTCTTCTTTTATGTTATTCAATTGCAATTGTTCTTGCTATGTTTTGTTCGGGCGTGTTTGCCTTCTTGGGAATGTGAATGCACAGAACCCCATGCTTCACTTTTGCCTGTATTTTAGTGGTGTCGGCATTCTCGGGCAACACAAGTGTCTGCTGGAATTTTGTGTAGGAAAATTCCCTGCGTATATATCTTCCTTTGCACTCCTCTTTCTCTTCCTTCTCGCTGCACCCTTTTTCCGTGTTGCAGCTTTTTCCATCGTTCTTGTCAGTACTGCAATCCTTATCTTTGCTGTCGCAACCGCAGTTGCAGTCCTTTTCCATTGTAATGGTGAGGTCGTTGTCGTTGTCAATGCTGATTTTGAAGTCGTCCTTGCACATGCCTGCTGCTGCAACCTCTACCTTGAACTCCTTGTCGGTCTCGAATACGTTGATTGCAGGTGCTGTAGCGCTATTGCGCACAAGAAGTTCGTTGTTGAAAAAATCGTTGAAAATACTCGGAATCCAGTGTTGGCTTCCATGTTTCATTGGCATACCCATAGTCATTTCTTTTTTTAGTTGTTATACATTATTCTAAAGAAGCGGCACGCCACGGCGCTCGGGCAAAAACGGTTCCAATGTGATGCAGGTGTTGACCGAACCGCAGTCTCTCTTGGAGTGACTTATTGAGTGCCTGCCCGTAGCGGCCGCTCTTGACTGTATAATGTCGGCGGCAGTATGTTTGTTCGCCGGGTAGTGGGGTTTTAGCATTAATTAAGCGGAACAGCCACTTAAATTGTGGTTGTTCCGCTTAATTGATAATACTTCTTTAAAGGAGTCAGAATCCTCTGTTGCGTAGCAGTGCGTCAATCTTGGGCTCGCGTCCGCGGAACTTCTTGTACATTGTCATTCCGTCCTCAATGCCGCCCGGGGTGAGCACATGGTTGCGGAACTTTGCTGCAACCTCTTGATTAAAGATGTCGCCCGTCTCGGCAAAGGCCTCGAAGGCGTCGGCGTCGAGCACCTCGGCCCACATGTAACTGTAGTAGCCTGCAGTGTAACCGCCGCCCATCGTGTGGCTGAAGTTTGTCATGCGGTAACGTGGCAGAATTTGTGACGGAATACCGCGCTCAGCCAACCCTGCAGCCTCGAATTCCATTACATTCAGGTTCTCGGGAATCTTGGTGAGTACGTGCAGGTCCATGTCGCTAAGCGACGCTGCAATGTATTCCACGGTAGCAAATCCCTGGCCATACTTCGCGCTCTCCTGTATCTTCTCCACAAGTTCCATTGGAATTATCTCGCCGGTCCTGTAGTGCTTTGCATAGACTGCAAGCACCTCGGGATGGAAAGCCCAGTGCTCGTTTATCTGCGACGGCAGCTCAACGAAATCGCGCTCAACGCCGCTTGCGCTGCTGTACTGTACGTCGCGCATGAAGTTGTGGAGCGCATGGCCGAACTCGTGGAACATTGTCTCCACGTTGTCAATGCTCTGTAGTGCAAACCCATCGCTGTTAGGCAATGTCATGTTGCAACTATTTACAATAATGGGGATAATGCGCTCGCCGTTCTTGTAACTCTGCGGGCGGAACGATGTGCACCATGCTCCGGCACGCTTGCTCTCGCGCGGGTAGTTGTCGCTATAGAATATTGCAAGCAGTTTGCCGTCGTGGTCTATTACCTCATAGGCCTTTGCTGTGGGTTCGTATGAGGGCACCTCTGTTGTTACCTCTTTGAATGTGAGACCGTAGAGTTTGTTGGCAACGTGGAATATTCCCTGCATTACATTGTTTATTTCAAGGTATGCACGTATCTCCTCTTCGTCGACGGCAAATTTCGCTTTCTTTGCCTTGTCCAGGTAGTACATATAGTCCCAACCCTCGGGCTCGAAACTGTTGCCCTCTTTGCGTATCTCGGCACGTATGTCATCGATTTCTTCCTTGGCTTTTGCTACGGCCGGTTCCCATACCTGCATGAGCAGGCCATACACAGCCTCGGGGGTGCTTGCCATGCGGTCCTTGAGTGCCATCTGTGCATAGTTCTCATATCCCATGAGTTTGGCCTTTTCAAGGCGCAGCGCAACAATCCTTGCACAAATATCCTTGTTGTCGTACTCGTTGTCTTGATTGCCGCGGTTGTAGTATGCCTCATATACCTTGCGGCGCAACTCGCGGTTCTCGCAATACTGCAGCACGGGGTTGCAACTTGGGCGCTGCATGTTGAACATCCATTTGCCAGGCCGGCCGTTTTCGGCTGCCATCTTTGCGGCAGCGTCTATGTTTGCTTGTGGCAAGCCTTTCAGTTCGTCAAGGCTTTCGGCTACCACAAAGGTGTTGTTGGTCTCGTGCAGCAGGTTCTGCGAGAACTCCAACTGCAGCATTGAAATCTCCTTGTTCAGTTCGCGCAAACGTGCCTTGTCGGCGTCACAGAGTTCGGCGCCGCTGTTCACAAAGCGGTCGTATATGTTCTCAAGAACCTTTGCCTGCTCGGGAGTGAGGGTGAGCGTTTCTCTTGAATCGTACACACTCTTCACCCGTGCAAAGAGTTTCTCGTTCAGGTAAATGTCGTCATTGTGTGCCGACGAGAGCGGTGACATCTCCTTCTGCAGTGCCCTGAAGTCATCATTCGAATTGCTGCTCGACAGCGGGCTGAATGTTCCGCGTACCTTGCGCAGCAGTTGCCCGCTCCGGTCCAGTGCAGCTATTGTGTTCTCGAATGTAGGTGCATTGCTGTCATTGATTATTGCCTCAATCTCGGCTTTCTGTTCCTCCATGCCCTTGAGCATGCCCTCGCGGTAGTGCTCTATTGTAATGTCGGCAAACGGAGCAATGCCGTGCGGGGTGTTGAATTCACTGAAGAAAGGGTTCCCCTGCTCCTGCGGTTGTTGCGTAGAGCAACCGCACATGCCCATTGATAAAATTGTCATCAGAATGGTCTTTTTGAATTTCATAAAATGTATGTGTTTGTTTGATTTTTCTTGTGCCTGTGCGGGCCGGTGTACTTCAAATGTGAGCAGTGCCTTCAATCTCAATGAGCAGTTCGGGGCGGCAAATGTCCGCAACAAGATAGTGCTTGGAAACGGCTGGGTAGTGCTGTTCCATGTAATTGGCAACAGCGTCAATATCCTGTTCTCTTTTCACATATACACGCAGGAATTTGTATGTTGAACCCTCATTGGGTACAGGGATATTTTCTTCCGATACAAGCCTGTCCATTATTTCCATTGTCTCGGTGGCCTGTTCAACGGCGTCGTTGCTCAGGTTGCTGTGTTCGCCCTTTATGGCTGCGGTGCCCGAAATGAAAATGTCGTTGCCAAGCAAGCGTGCGCGCTCGAACTTGGGCGTTGTGCGCTCCTGCAGTGCTTTTACTATCTTGCCGTCGAGCACATCCTGCGAATAATTGTGCGCAGCAACCTGCAACGGATTGTCAATGGGCTTGTTCGGGCCGCTGTAGCCTTTTATGGCAAACAGTTCCACCATTATTCCGCCGGCGCTTGTGCCTATGCCGGTTGCTGCGGGGTAACCGTTGCTCCAGTCGCTGCCGGCATAGAAAATAGAGCGTGCGTCGTTGAACTCCTGATAGTTCTGACCGCCGTCAAAGCCCGCGGTTATGTGCTGTATGTAGTTCCACTGGCGGTATATATCGCTGGGTTGGAAACCGTTCTTTTGCAATATGTCGCCGATAGTGGAGAAAATTTCCGTCGATTGCTCAAAGGCGCTTGTCGATATGTCGCTTGGTACAATGCCTTCGGTGATGATTTCCTTGCACTCGCCACGCGTGAGCAGTGTGTAGCGACTGTGGCGCTCAATGCTTGCAACTGTGTCATCAAGGTAGAGTGCTTCGGCAGCAAGGGTGGAACCTCCGGGTTTTTGTGCAATATAACTTACAAGCGGCCTTTCGGTAACGAAAAAACTCTCAACGGTTGAACGCAGAATGCCGAGCACCTGAAGGTACTCGCTGTCATTCGCTGCATTGCAGAAAAAGACAATCTTCAGCAGGCCTTCTCCGCCGGCCTGCTTTAGAATGTCGTGGCACATCTCCTCAAGAGTGTTGCCAGCCTTAGATATGATTATCGTTTGTCTTTTTCTGAACATTGGTGCTCCTTGTTGCCTGTGTGCAAAGATAATTAAAATTACTGAAAAATAACTGTGCTGTTCCCCCAATTGTCGGCGGTTGGTTTTTAGGTTTTTGCCGTTGGCGGTCGACAGGCTTTTTTATGCGAGTTTGAAGCGCAGGCGTAGCGTGCCGTTCTCGAACGAGTGGCTTATAATGCGGAACGTTCCGATCTCGCTTGTATTCTCCACATGTGCCCCAATGCATGCGCAAGTGTCATAATCGCCCACGCGTACAATGCGCAGCGTGTCACTTGCGTCGGCAGGCAACTTGCCAAGGTCGACGCCGGCGGGAACGTTGTCGCGCGACACAAATTCAATGGTCACGGGCATGTGCTGGGCAATGACTGCGTTCACACGCTCCTCAATCTCAGTAATCTGCTCCTCTGTGGGTGCGCAAGGCAGGGTATAGTCGCACTTGCTCTTCTTGCGCTCAATGTGGGCGTTACGGCTTCGCTCGCACCCGAACATGCGCACCATTGTCTGGTTAAGAATATGCTCCACGGTGTGCATGGGCGGGTACTCCGCCTTATTATGCTCGTTTAGTATCGGTGTTTCGGTGGTCATTGGTTTTGTTGGTTAATGAGGTTTACAACTACTTTTACCATTATATCTTTCTCTTCGGTGCGGCTCTCGGCTATCATCAGTGTTAATGCAACGAGGGTATTGTCGGCTATTCGTTTGCTGCCGTCGGTGCGGTAG
>JAFQUE010000065.1 GCA_017408685.1 Bacteroidaceae bacterium
AGGAATGAGAATTTTTGTATTCTTCAACAAACTTACCCTTAACCTGTTATCTTGTATTCTTTTTGTAGTCGTTCTATCATGTTCTTTCGCGCGACGAAAGAACATGAAAGCAAGAGTTGAAGAAAAATACAAGTAAACAATCAAGGTTGATGACTGCCGTTGAATACAAGACGAGCAAAAGCGAGTAAGAACCTCTAAAACGGCATTCCCTGACAATCCTACAAACCTATTTTGATTTTTGGGAATAAGGTACTGTCCCCCCCCTAGACTTTGCAGGTGAGGCTTTTGTATTCTTCAACACAACTTACCCTTAGTCGTATATTCTTACTATCTTCGTTCTTTCATCGCTTGAAAGAACAACAGGTTTGCTAATTATGCACACTGTAATGTTTACAATAACTCTGTGGGCACATGTCGTAAAAAACTTCTACAGTCATTAATGCTAAATTTTTTATCCCAACCCCACCTTGTATTGTAGATAATTGCTATATCCAAACCAATATGAACTATTATTGTTGTTTATGGCAAAAACAGCCGTTTGTGTCAGTTTTGTTAATATTGCTCCATATATCCCTATAACTCAATATGTTGTAGAAATATAATAACGTTTAAATGTTGCCAAGACAATGGGAAAACTATATTTTTGTACAAATTACATAAATTTACCGCAAAACTTAAAAGTGATTGTTTATGATTCATATTGGAAGCATCATCAAAGAGAAATTCGACGAACTTGGGCTTCCTGTATCCTGGTTCGCGAAAGAGTTATGCTGTGATCGTACGAATGTATACAGTATCTTTAAACGCGAGAGCATTGATACTTCATTACTTGTGAAGATATCTATTATACTGAATCATGACTTTTTCAGGTACTACAGCGATAATCTTGGTATCAATGCCGACAAATAATCGAATTAATGGCAAAACGGGTTTGCTGCATTATGTGGCACTCCTGTTATGGGGAACGGTTTAATCTCTGCCCGTTTCCCATTTTTATTTTTTATCTGGTGTTCTGCTTGCTGTGCTCGCGCGTTGTTATCTCGAACGGGACTCTTACGGATACGCCGTTTTTCATCATGTCCATTATATTGGGGAATATGCGCTCTTTGAAACTTTCCCAACTGCGCTGTTCCATGTTACTCCATCCCGCTTCGGCAATTGCCATTCCACGCGGGAATGCCATGTAGGTCACTCTGTTGATGTCTCTTATTGCTTCGGCCCATAATGTGCCCATTACTCCTGTTATGTGCTGCTGCTCGTTGTGGGGCAATCCTTGCCCGGGGTCCAGTCTGTAACTCTGCTCGAGTGTCGTTACCGGCATTCCCCAATTGTTCAGTTCCGGCAGGTCTCCGGGGTATTGAGGGTAGTCGAGGTATGCATGTTCGCCCGGTGCCATTATAAGCCTGTGTCCGTGTTCGCGTGTGAGTTCTGTGCATTTGGGTGTGAGTGCGTTGCGCCATGTTACCAGTGTAACATCTGCGGGGTAGGGGAACAGGTACTCTTTTGCCGGTGGCCACATGTTGTCGAGTTCACACCACAGGATGGCTTTTTTGTCGTTGTCGCGAACAAAATCAAGTATCCTGTTAAAAAACGGAATCATCAATTGCGACGGTTTATCGTAGCCCATGTCTGCCATCATCTCCAGGCAGTGGTCGCATTTTGCCCAATTCTCCTTCACTGCGGCCTCGTCGCCGCCAAGGTGTATATATTTTGAAGGGAAAAGTGCTGAAACTTCCGTTATTATATCCTTGTAAATTGCGTATACCTCCTCGTTTGCGGCGCAAAGCATCATGTTCGTGGTGTTGCCAAGCTCTTTTTCCTCGTTCCGGCGGAATTCGCAACCAAGTTGCGGGTGTGCGGCAAGTATGGCAACCGAGTGCCCCGGTATGTCGAGTTCGGGGATGACCTCTATGTTGCGTTGGGCTGCGTATGCGATAATCTCCTTTAAATCCTCCTGTGTGTAGTATCCGTTGTCAGGTCCCTGGCTTCCTGCTCCCGCTTTGCGGAACGCGCCGGTATCTGTCAGTTCCGGGTGACTCTTTATCTCTATGCGCCACCCTTGGTCATCGGTGAGGTGCAGTTGCAGTACGTTGTACTTGAAGCGCACCATCTGGTCAATGAAGAACTTGACATCATTTACAGGCAGGAAGTGGCGTGCGGGGTCAAGCATTATGGCGCGATGGGGATATCGCGGCGCGTCGTCTATGGAAATGTATGCAATCTTCCGCCCGGCGCTGTTGATTATATCACCAAGTAGTATTTGGTCAAGTGTCTGTAGTCCCCAGAACAGCGCGCGCTCTGTGGCCCCTTTGATAGAGATTCCTTTTTTGTTGACTTCCAGCGTATAATGCTCTTTTCCTTTCAGGGTTGTGTCAATGGCGAGTTCTATGCGGTTCCTTCTGCCGTGGTTGTCTATGCCCGGCTCTATACCCATTCGTTTGCCCAATATCCTTTTGAGTTCTTCTATGTGAAATGAATTGTCGGGAAGGTTGCTTTTTATGGTTGTTCTGCTGTTGATTTGGAATGTATGTCCTTTACGGCAGGTTTCTATGCTGTTGGGAATAGGAATCAGCGCCGCACAGTTATTCTGTGCTGTGGCAGATGTCACGTACATTGCCATAAAGCATGCATAGAATATTGTTTGTATTCTTCTCATAATTATTTGTTTATTTTCAGTCTGTTCAGTGCCTGCTGGTATCGAATGGCGTTCCTGTTATGTTCGGCAAGAGTCTTCGCAAAGTTGTGGGTGCCCGAGAAATCCTCCTTGGCGCACATGTAGAGATAGTTGTGCTTTTTATAGTTCAGGACGCTTTCCAAAGCCTGCTTGCTTGCTATACGTATGGGGCCGGGCGGCAGTCCGTTGTGTTTGTAAGTGTTGTATTCGGAATCGGTTTCAAGGTCTTTCTTCAGTATTCTCTTTCGTGTAGGGTCTCCTATTGCGAATTTTACTGTCGGGTCGGCCTGTAAGGGCATGCCTTTTTTCAGTCTGTTGATGTAAAGTCCTGCCACAACGGGCATTTCGGCTGTGTTATTGGTCTCCTCATCTACAATTGAGGCTAATGTGGCAATCTCCTCCGGTGTCATTCCCAGCGCTTTTGCTTTCGCTTTGCGTTCGTCGTTCCAGAATCTTCTCCTCTCTTTCACCAACCTTGTCATAAGGTCTTCGGGCTTGATATTCCAATATACCTCATATGTGTCGGGGATGAACAAGGAAGGGAGTGTGGCGGTGCTGTAGCCAATGCGGTTGTAGTACACCGGGCTGCTTGTGTATAGACTTAACTCGGTGGAATCGAGCATGAGTTGTCTGCTTATTGCGCCTACAAGTTGCGGAATGTCCCTTGTTGAAGGTACTGTCAGTTTTATGGGAGTCTGGGTGTTGCTTACAATACGGTAGTAGATATCCTTCATGGTATCCCCATCCTTTATAGCGAACTTGCCACTGTGTATGCGGTTGTCAAATTTGTTGTGCTGTGCCAATATTGCAAAACCGGCGGCACTTTGAGGAACGATTATTTCTTCAATCTTCTTCAGTACGCTCCCGACACTGTCTTTGTCAGTTATGTACAGGTACCCTGTCTGTTGTAATGCAATCTTCTTGACACGTGTGACATAATATTTCCTGCCCGTTGTGAATGCCGCCGCCAATACTATCACGATTATTGCCAATACGGCAATGAATATTCTCTTCGTTTTTTTTGACATAAAATATTGCTTTTCTTGTTTTGTCGTGAATTTCCTGCGAATATACCTCTTTGTTGCCAAAAATTCAAGCGCGACCATGTCAAACTTGTCTTTATGAGATAAATACAAGATATTTGTGTTAAAAAAGTACTTGGATTCGCAATTCTTTATTATCTTTGTACAATATACGATAAATGCGTTATTTTGTGCGTTGATAAATTTTTAATATAGATTATATGAAAAGGTTATTCTGTAGAAATGTCCTACCGGCGATGATTGCTGTGCTTTTGATTGCGACATCGTGTACATCTTACAAGAAAGTCCCGTATTTGCAGAACAGCAATGAAGTCGATTATTCAGTTTTGGATGCGGCCTTGCATGAACCCACTATCCAACCGCAGGATATGCTGAACATAGTTATAGTGAACCCTGTTGACGCTTCTGCTTCTATGGCATATAATCTCATCGCTCCATCTGATGTGGCAGAACGTGGAATGTATCTGACTTCCCAACCGACACTGCAGAGTTATATCGTAGATAATGCGGGTGATGTGAAAATTCCCAATGTGGGAAAGGTGAAGATTGGCGGTTTGACAGTGTCGCAGGCCGAGAATGTTATTTTTGACAAGGTCAAGGACTCCTTTGAGGCACTTCCTTCTGTTACGGTCCGTTTCGTCAACTTCAAGATCTCTGTGCTCGGTGAAGTGACTGCTCCGGGTGCTTTTACCATAAAGAACGGAAAAGTGAATATCTTTGAAGCATTGGCTTTGGCGCGTGACCTTACAGTGTATGGCCAGCGTGATAATGTGAAGATAATCCGTGAGAACGAGAAAGGTGAGAGAACAGTAAATGAAGTTGACTTGAATGACGCCAATATCATTACCTCGCCTTATTACTATCTTCAGCAGAATGATGTGGTATATGTAACGCCTAACAAATCAAAGGCGAGAAACTCTGATATCGGTTCCTCTACATCATTGTGGTTCTCAGGAACTTCCATACTCATATCTTTGACATCCCTATTGTATAATATCCTTAAATAAAAAGTGCTATGCAAGAAAATGATAAAATTTCAATTGAAACCGTGGAGGAAGAGGGTCTTAGCATAAAGAAACTCCTCTCATATGCATTTGCTTATTGGAAACTCTTCGCCGTCTCTGCCGCAGTTTGCGTTGTTGTAGCGCTTTTCTATTTGCGTTATGCGGTTCCGCAGTACCAGGTGACAGCAAAGATTCTTTTGCAGGATAAAGAGAGGGGGTCATTCGCCTCTCAGGCCGATATGCTTGCCGATTTCGGTTTCCAGTCCCAGAATACGAACGTTGAGAACGAGATTGAAGTTATAAAGTCAATGTCGGTGCTCCGTGGTGCGGTAGCAGATGCGGGGTTGTATATGTCGTATTCTGTTCCCGGATTTAAGGGCGGTCCCATATACAGCGCCGGCAGTCCATTGAGGGTTGTATATGGTGTTGATGACAATGGCGTTGCAAGCATTGACTCCGTTGCAAATCTATATGTACCCATTAAAATGTTGTTCAACATTGGCGAGGATGGTATTGTAAAGGTTGAATATGAATGCTTGCTGAACAGAACAGACGAGGAACCTACCGAGTTTGCCGATGAGTTCTCGACTCCAACCCACATAATTAAAACTCCTCTTGGCAATGTCCTTGTTGAAAAGAAGTACGGTGCTGAAGATGAGGTCTCCGGTGAACTTGAGGTTGTAATCAATCCATTGGAGAGTGCTGCGCGGAGATATATGGCACAACTTGGAGTCGCTCCTGTTTCAAAGATGTCATCGGTGTCTGTAATGTCGATAAACACTCCTGTTCCTGCTGCCGGTATTGACCTGCTGAATGCAGTGATTGCCAATTACAACTTCGTTACAAATGAGGAAAAACGGATTGTTGCGCGCCAGACCGAAGAGTTTATCGTTGAGCGTATCGATTCGCTCAGCAAGGAACTTATGGTCATGGAAACCCGTCTTTCTACCTATAAGAAAGATAACCAGCTTATCTCTCCGCAGATTGATGCCAGCGTAGTGAGCAAGAACAAGACCGAATATACCAAACAGCTTGAGGAGATAGACCTCATGATAAAGTCGTCCGATTTCCTTAATGAATTTGTGAACAACCCCGAGAATGACATGAAGGTCATTCCTACCACGTTCGGTCTTACAGTTGACCCTGCACTCATTGCAATCATCAACAATTACAATCATGAGGTATTGGCCTATAATCAGCTGGAACTCGCGGCAAAGGGTGATAACCCAACGTTAAAGAGGGCCGAAGTGAGGGTTAACCAAATGCAGGCCGACTTGCGTGTTGCCATTAAGGCCTTTGACCGTTCACTTAAAATGCAGCGCGAGGCGGTGGCGACGTTGCTCGACAATTATACGGCGCGCTATGAGCAGTCACCCGATATCGAGCGCGAACTCATGACCATCGAGCGTGAGTGTAAAATCAAGTCCGAACTTTATGTAATGCTTCTTCAGAAGTATGAGGAGAATGCCCTGAACCTGGCAGTCGCTTCAAACAACCTCAGGTGTATCGATTCTCCAATGCTGCAGGGACAGGTTGCTCCAAACGGCAAAATGGTGATTCTGGTGGCTCTTTTCCTCGGTTTGGTTATTCCTGCGCTCTTTGTGTATATACGTGAATCTATGCGTGTAAATATCTCGGTGAACGATGATATGACGTCTCTGACCTCAATTCCAACTGTCGGTACAATTCCGGTTGCTCATTCAGCAAAGAAGCAATCTTCCATTGTGGTTGTCCGCAACAGGAACGATATTATGGGTGAAGCATTCCGTACGTTGCGTACAAACCTGCAGTTTGTGATGAAGAATTCAACCGGCAAGGTGGTGATGTTTACATCTACCACATCGGGCGAGGGCAAGACTTTTGTTGCCTCGAACCTTGCCATGAGTGTGGCCATGCTTGGCAAAAAGGTATTGCTTGTAGGTCTGGATATCCGTCGCCCGCGTCTTGCCGAGATGTTCGGTTTTGATAAAGAGGCTGAAGGTATAACAAGTTATCTCGCGGCTGAGGAGGAGAATACATCAATGCTTGACCGCTTTGTGCTCCCTTCCGGCGTGGAAGAGAATCTCTTTGTACTTCCTGCGGGTATTGTGCCGCCCAATCCGGCCGAGTTGCTTTCGCGCCACAATCTTGACAGGGCTATTGAATATTTGTCGGATAAATTCGATTACATAGTTCTTGACACCGCACCGGTTGCACTTGTTACAGACTCTATGATTATTAGCCGTGTGACTGACGCATTGGTTTATGTTGCGCGTTACGATTATACTCACAAGTCCGATATCAAGTACCTCAATTCTCTTGTAGCCGAAGGTAAATTGAGCAATGTTTCTCTTTTGCTCAATGGTGAGGATACCAGCAAGAAGATGCTGGGTTATGTGAGTGAACGTAGAGGCAGTAACAAATATGTAGGTTACGGTTACGGTTATAACGAGAAGAAAAAGAAAAAATAAATAACCTATAGGTTTAAAAGGATGAGGGTTTCGGCCCTCATTCTTTTTTTTAGACCTGCTGTAAAAAATGCTTTAAAAAGGTTGATGTCCCAAAAAAAATACGTACCTTTGCAGTCCAAAATGATTACGTTTTTGCATAAATGTTGATGAAATGAGCCTGTTAAAGGAAAAATATGCCAAATACGATCTACCGCAGCGTTTCATGGCTATGGGCGTGTATCCGTATTTCCGTTGCATTGAGAGTGAGCAGGACACTGAGGTGTTGATGAGTGGCAAAAAGGTATTGATGTTCGGTTCGAACTCATATATGGGTTTGACCAATCATCCAAGAATAAAGGAAGCTGCAATAGCCGCTACCCGTAAGTACGGTACCGGTTGTGCCGGTTCCCGTTTCTTGAACGGAACGGTAGATATACATCTGCAGTTGGAAAATGAACTGGCCCGCTTTGTGGGCAAAGATGAGGCCTTGGTCTATTCTACCGGTTTCCAGGTGAATTTGGGTGTTCTTTCATGTATTACAGGGCGCAAGGATACCATTATCTGCGACGAACTTGACCATGCGTCAATTGTAGACGGTCGCCGGCTTTCTTTCTCCACGGTGCGCAAGTTCCGCCATAACAATATGGAGGCGCTTGAGAAGGAACTTCAGGCATGTGACCCCGCCACAATCAAGATGATTGTCGTTGACGGAGTCTTCAGCATGGAGGGCGACGTTGCCAATTTGCCGGAGATTGTACGTTTGAAGAACAAGTACAATGCCAGCATTTTTGTCGACGAAGCGCATGGACTTGGGGTCCTTGGCAGGCAGGGACGTGGAACGGCCGACCATTTTGGAGTTACTGCCGATGTGGACCTTCTTATGGGAACGTTCAGCAAGTCATTGGCTGCAATCGGAGGTTTTGTTGCGGGTGATAAAGAGGTTATAAACTACATACGTCACAATTCGCGTTCATATATATTCAGCGCAAGCAATACTCCTGCTGCTACGGCAGCGGCTCTTGAGGCGTTGCATATAATTCAGGAAGAACCTGAACGTCTTGAGAACCTGTGGAGTATAACCAATTACACATTGAAGAACTTCCGCGAGTTAGGTTTTGAGATAGGCAATACATCAACCCCTATCATTCCAATCTACATTCGCGACACAGAAAAGACGTTCCTTGTGACAAAGATGTTGTGGGAGGCCGGTGTTTTTGTTAATCCGGTAGTCCCTCCGGCATGTTCACCACAAGATACGCTCATACGTTTCTCGCTCATGGCTACCCATACCAAGGAGCAGGTCGACAGGGCGATTGAGGTGATGGTACCAATCTTCAAACAATTAGAGATTGTAAAGTAAGTATAAAATAGTTTTCGGGGTGTAGCGCAGTTGGTAGCGCATCTGGTTTGGGACCAGGGGGTCGCAGGTTCGAATCCTGTCACCCCGACTACTTAAAAGACAAAATGCCGTGTGTAGCGGTGCCGGCATTTGAAGAAACAAATACCGCTCTTCGGGGTGTAGCGCAGTTGGTAGCGCATCTGGTTTGGGACCAGGGGGTCGCAGGTTCGAATCCTGTCACCCCGACGACTTAAAAGACAGAATGCCGTGTGTGGCGGTGCCGGCATTTGAAGAAACGAATACCGCTCTTCGGGGTGTAGCGCAGTTGGTAG
>JAFQUE010000066.1 GCA_017408685.1 Bacteroidaceae bacterium
ACCGTCTCTAACACCATTGTGGACCACATTTCTTGACCCGCAATAAAAGCATTTTTTTTGCCATATAGGTTATAATCTTCACAAAGATATGAAAATCAATTTATTGCAACGGTTTCATCACCCAAAATGTCCACCTTGCCCAAATTGCAGTGCACTATCACTCAAAGATACAGTCTTTTACTTCGCAACCGCCTCAAGACGCTTAAGGATAGCGAAGATGAAGATTGCCGATACAAGACAGATTGCGATGAGCACGCCCCAAACCACATAGAGTTCAGTCTTGTCCCAAAGCATGCCCGGGATTGAGATAAGGAAGTTACCGATTGCTGTAGCAACGAACCAGCCACCCATCATCATACCCTTGTACTTTGGAGGTGCAACCTTGCTCACAAAAGAGATACCGATTGGAGAGAGGAGCAACTCGGCAACTGTGAGCACAAGGTATGTGCTGATGAGCCAGTTTGGAGAAACCAATGTAGCTGTACCTGCCTCCAAGGCTGCTTTCTGCTCAACAGGAGATACAAGACCCATTGAACCTACAAGAAGAATAACGAAGGCTGAAGCGGCAACAAGCATACCCAAACCAATCTTCATTGGAGAAGAGGGCTCTTTGCCCTTCTTTGCAAGAGCACCGAACACAAGCATAATAATCGGTGTCAATGCAACAACGAAGCATGGGTTGAACTGCTGGAAGATAGGAGCCTCAACGTCAACAGAACCGGTAACGGTCATTGCACGGTAAACGAGTACACCGCCTGCAGCAACAAAAAGGAGTGCTGCAATTGATTTGCCCTTAATGGTCTTTGACTGGAAAATGTTGAGGATACCGTAAACAAGAAGGATAACACATACAAGATTCCAGATACTTCTTGGTTCAGTAAGACTGAACGACTTGCTGAGGAAAAGACTCATGAAACCAGTCTCGGATGTAGCAGTGTACTCACGTGCGAACTGGTTCATTGTAATACCGTTCTGGTGGAACGCCATCCAGAAGAAGATTACCACTGCAAACACAAGGCAAAGGCAGATGATACGCTCCTTTGTCTGTGCAGGAGTAAGTTCCTCCTCAACCACTTCTGTTGCACCCTTTGCAACAATCTTTGCACGGTCGGCGTGCGCGAATGTGCTGCGGAAGGTGTAGTAGATGATGATTGAAACAATCAAAGAAACACAGGCAACGGCAAATGCAAAGTGATAAGAATCGGCTTTAGAAACGCCATAAGCCTCCTGTGTCCATGCCATAATGCCAAGAGCGGCAGCAGCAGCAAACATAGAACCGATGTTGATTGCCATGTAGAAGATACTGAAACCTTCGTCACGCTTCGCGGCATACTTGGGTTCATCGTACAGGTTACCTACAAGCACCTGGAGGTTACCTTTGAAAAGACCGGTACCAACGCACACAAACAAAAGTGCAAGCGCCATAACGCCAAGGGCCACAGTGCCGGCGCCAAGAGGCAACGCAAGCAGGAAGTAACCCAAGAACATTACAAGAATACCGATTGTTACCATTTTACCGAAACCGAACCTGTCGGCCAGCATACCGCCGAAAAGAGGTACGAAATAGACTACACCCAGGAAAACCGCCTGGATAGTACTTGAGGTTCCCATTGAGAAACCGAAGTTGTCCTGCAAAAAGAACAGGAACACAGCCAACATGGTGTAGTAGCCGAAACGCTCACCGGTGTTGGCCAGGGCCAAAGCCCATAGACCTTTAGGATGTCCTTCAAACATAAATAAATAATAGATTAAAAATTAATAAATTACATTCCATTAACAGTGCGGAATGAGGGCATTGGACACCCCTCTTTGCCGCAAATCACTTTTGCAAATATAACAAAAATGCCTTGACTCGCAAAATAAAGTTATATTTCTAAGTATAATTAACAAAAAGCGGCACGAATACACATTCATCAACAACGGCAAGGTTTGTCTACAAAAACAAACATACCGACAACAGCAGCCATACACAATCCAAAACTTTAACAAGCAATGCTTTTATTACTGTATATCAAATTACTAACAAAATCAAATCAAAGATTCAAAAAAAGCATTTTTCCACACAAACAAACAAGAGTACAAAACGACACCGAACACCATAACAATAATTAAAGTAATACAAAAAGAAAATAACAATAACACGCATTAATACAACATATTATATCTTTGATTAACAAAAAAAAGGAAGGACTAAGCTCATAAAAAAAGGCCACAACACAAGAAATGCAGCCACGCATTTTGCCGGAAGTCACTGCACACCTGAAAGGTCATAGATTCCGCATTCCGCATTTCCCATTTCTACTTTCCCATTTCTACTTTCTCATTTCTACTTTCTCATTTCTCATTTCTCATTTCTCATTTCTCATTTCTCATTTCTCGCCCCCTCTTCTGCCCTCGCACCGCAGCACAATGAAAATTTGCTCATTTATTTTGCCTTTCGTGCGAATTATATTATCTTTGTAAAACAAACAGTCCAGAAAACCATTTTTGGCAAAGGTTATAAAAGCATTTTACAACAAGCACAAATATTAAAAACAACATCAAATGAGTGACCAGAGATATATGATGCGTGGCGTTTCGGCTTCAAAAGAGGATGTACACAACGCCATAAAGAACATAGACAAAGGGCTTTTTCCAAAAGCATTCTGCAAGATTATCCCCGACATTCTTGGCGGCGATCCGGATTATTGCAACATAATGCATGCCGACGGTGCCGGCACAAAATCCTCATTGGCATATCTCTACTGGAAAGAGACAGGCGACATAAGTGTTTGGAAAGGGATTGCGCAAGACGCACTTATAATGAATATCGATGACCTGCTGTGTGTAGGTGCCACAGACAATATACTTGTATCATCGACAATTGGACGAAACAAGCTCCTCGTACCCGGCGAAGTCATCTCGGCAATAATCAACGGCACCGACGAACTGCTTGCCGAACTGCGCGAAATGGGAGTGGGAGTGTATGCAACAGGTGGCGAAACCGCCGACGTTGGTGACCTTGTACGCACAATAATAGTCGACAGCACGGTAACATGCCGAATGAAGCGCAGCGACGTAATAGACAATGCGAACATAGCAGGCGGCGATGTCATAGTGGGAATGGCTTCATACGGACAGGCGACATATGAAAAAGAGTACAACGGCGGCATGGGAAGCAACGGCCTCACTTCGGCACGACACGACGTATTCAGCAAATATCTTGCCGAGAAATATCCCGAAAGTTTCGACAAGGGTGTACCCTCAGAACTCATCTATTCCGGCGGTCTCAAACTAACCGACGAGGTCGAAGGTTCACCGCTTGACGCCGGCAAACTGGTACTCTCACCGACAAGGACATACGCACCTATAGTAAAGAAGATACTCGATATTTTGCGTCCCGAAATCCACGGAATGGTACATTGTTCGGGCGGTGCACAGACAAAGGTCATGCATTTTGTTGAGAACAAGAGGGTAATTAAGGACAACCTCTTCCCCATTCCACCACTCTTCAAGACCATCAAAGAACAGAGCGGAACCGATTGGGCCGAGATGTATAAAGTATTCAACATGGGTCACCGCCTTGAAGTTTATGTAAGTCCCGAACATGCCGAAGAAATCATTGCAATAAGCAAGAGTTTCGGCGTTGACGCACAAATAATCGGTCGCGTGGAAAATGCCGAAAAGAACGAACTTATAATCGAAAGCCCATACGGGACTTTCCGTTACTGATAACATTTATGCTCTGTCTCACCACAGGGCATAAATCGCATAAAAGACAATGGAGAACAACTCACTGCTTATAAAACTCAACGACCTTGAAGCAAGGTTCCAGGAGGTATCGACACTCATCACCGACCCTGCCGTAGTCGCCGACATGAAGCGATACGTCAGGCTCAACAAGGAGTATCGCGAACTGGAACTCATTCTTAATGCCCGCAAACGTTATATACAATTGCTGACATCATTGGGCGACGCCAAGAATATTCTTGCCAACGAAAGCGATACAGACCTGCGTGAGATGGCACGTGAAGAGATTGAAATGTGCGAGAGCGAGATACCCAAAACCGAAGAAGAGATAAAACTGCTTCTCATTCCGGCCGACCCACAGGACGACAAGAACGCCATCCTTGAAATACGTGGCGGTACAGGAGGCGACGAGGCGGCAATCTTTGCCGGCGACCTCTTCCGCATGTACAGCAAGTACTGCGAGAGCAAAGGTTGGAGAATAGAGGTGTCAAGTTGCAGCGAAGGAACCTCCGGAGGTTACAAGGAAATCATTTGTACCGT
Source organism: Bacteroidaceae bacterium (assembly GCA_017408685.1). Taxonomy (GTDB): domain Bacteria; phylum Bacteroidota; class Bacteroidia; order Bacteroidales; family Bacteroidaceae; genus HGM04593. The sequence continues at coordinate 4,270 of JAFQUE010000066.1, forward strand.
CAGCGGCGAAAAAGTATACGGGACACTCAAATACGAATCGGGCGTGCACCGCGTACAACGCGTGCCTGCCACGGAAACCCAGGGTCGCGTACACACTTCGGCAGCGTCGGTAGCCGTACTTCCCGAAGCCGAGGCATTTGATGTGGAGATAACAGAAAGTGCTATCAAATGGGATACATTCCGTTCAAGCGGTGCCGGCGGACAGAACGTCAACAAAGTGGAATCGGGAGTGCGCCTGCGCTACCCATGGTTGAACCCGGAGACGAACCAAGTTGAAGAGATACTTATCGAATGTACCGAGACGCGCGACCAGCCCAAGAACAAAGAGCGTGCCTTGGCACGCCTGCGCACACTGATATATGACCGAGAACACCAGCGCTATGCCGATGATATTGCAAGCAAACGCAAGACTATGGTCTCCACCGGCGACCGTTCGGCAAAGATACGTACTTACAACTATCCGCAAGGACGAATAACAGACCACAGGATAAACTATACCATATATAATTTGAGCGCATTCGTTAACGGTGACATACAGGATTGCATAGACCACCTGATAATTGCCGAGAATGCCGAAAGAATGAAGGAACAAGAATTATAAAAAAATATTTGCCATGAACAGACAAGAATTGATTAAACAGATTAAGGAGAAACGCTCATTTCTTTGTGTGGGTCTCGATAGCGACATCAAGAAGTTGCCGGCACACCTCAAAGAGAGCGAAGACGCCGTGTTTGAATTCAACAAGGCCATAATTGACGCCACTGCACCCTACACCGTCGCATACAAGCCAAACCTTGCGTTCTATGAGGCATGCGGTGTGAAAGGATGGATAAGTTTCGAAAAGACAGTAAACTACATAAAGGATAATTACCCCGAGATATTCATAATTGCCGACGCAAAGCGTGGCGACATTGGAAACACCTCATCACTCTACGCCCGTTCGTTCTTTGAGGAGATGAAAGTCGACTCAATTACAGTGGCACCATATATGGGCGAAGACAGCGTGAAGCCATTCTTGGCATATGAAGGCAGTTGGGTAATCGTACTTGCTTTGACATCAAACCCGGGTTCACACGATTTTCAGCTCACAAAGGACGAGAACGGCACAATGCTATTCGAGAAAGTCCTTGAGACATCACAGAAATGGGGAACCGATGAAAACATGATGTATGTTGTGGGTGCCACACAAGGCAAGTCTTTTGAGAATGTACGCCGCATTGTACCCAACCACTTCCTGCTTGTTCCCGGAGTGGGCGCCCAAGGCGGTTCGCTCGAAGAGGTATGCAAATACGGAATGAACAGCGACTGCGGTCTGCTTGTCAATGCAAGCCGTGCAATCATCTTCGCCGACGGCAGTGAGAACTTTGCCACTGCAGCAGCGGAGAAAGCACGTGATTACCAGCAACAGATGGAGCACGAGCTGAAAGCAAGAAACATCATTTAAGCAGAAAGAACAGTTGCTTTAAAGATACTGTTCAACCTGTTTTTGACTTCTATTTTTAGATATTTTTAGAAATTCAAACAGTTTTTTGAACAAATATTCAAAAACACAACCTTATGTTAGGCGAATTGATTATCTTCGCCGACAGCAGATATAATAAAGAATATGAAATTCACAGCAAAACAGATAGCATCGTTCATTGGAGGCGAGATTATCGGTAATGAGAATGCCGAAATATTCACATTCGCCAAAATTGAAGAGGGAGTCCCCGGAGCACTCTCATTCCTTGCGAATCCCAAATATGCCGAATACATATACACTACACAATCGTCGGTTGTGCTCGTAAACAAAGACTTTGAACCAAATGGCGAGATTAAGGCAACACTCATAAAAGTGGAAAACGCATATGAGAGCCTGGCTAAACTGATGATGATGTACGAGGCCGCCAAACCAAAGAAAACAGGAATAAGTTCACTGGCGTCCATAGCCGGCAGTGCAAAGGTTGGCGAGAACTGTTATATCGCTCCATTTGTTGTCATTGGCGAGAACTGTGAAATAGGCGACAACTGCAGCATTTACGACGGCACCTCAATAGGTGATGGAGTGAAGATTGGCAATGATTGTTTACTTTATGCCCATGTCACTGTTTATCACGATTGCCGTATCGGTAACAGTTGCATACTGCACAGCGGCAGTGTGATAGGTGCCGATGGTTTTGGATTTGCCCCAACAGCCGACGGTTACAACAAGATACCCCAGACCGGTATTGTGGTTATCGAGGATAACGTTGAGGTTGGCGCGAACACATGTATCGACCGCGCCACAATGGGTTCTACCATAATCCACAGTGGCGTAAAGTTAGACAATCTTGTACAGATTGCCCACAACGACGAGGTCGGAAGCCATACAGCCATGGCGGCTCAGGTAGGTATAGCGGGGTCGACAAAAATAGGTCAATGGTGTATTTTCGGAGGCCAGGCCGGTGTTTCAGGACACAGCACAATTGGCGACCGCTCAACAGTGGGTCCCAAGTGCGGTACATTGGGCAACATAAAAGGAGGCGAGAGACTGATGGGAGCACCTGCAATGGATGCCCGTGAGTTCATACGTGTAACAGCATACATGAAACGCCTTCCTGAAATGGATAAGAAAATAAAGCAGCTCACAAAGGAGCTCGAGGCATTAAAGAATAAAGAATAAACAACAGGAATAAGCTCTATGAATAAGCAGAAGACACTTAACGGGAGTTTCTCATTGTTCGGCAAGGGCCTGCACACAGGACTGAGTCTTACAGTGACATTCAACCCTGCTCCCGAGAACCATGGATACAAGATACAGCGTATTGACTTGCCGGGTGAACCCATTATTGACGCTATAGCCGAGAATGTGACAGAAACCACACGAGGCACAGTTCTCACCAAAGGTGAAGCACGCGTCAGCACCGTGGAGCATGCAATGGCTGCACTCTTTGCTCTGGGCATTGACAACTGTCTTATGCAGGTCAACGGTCCGGAGTTCCCCATTCTTGATGGCAGTGCCATACATTATGTAGAGAACATCGAGCGCATTGGCATAAAGGAACAGAATGCCGAAAAGGATGTCTTTGTAATAAAGTCCAAGATTGAAATAAAAGATGACCGCACAGGCAGTTCTATAATAATTCTTCCCGATGAGAAGTTCAGCCTGAACGTGCTTGTACACTATGACAGTGACATACTCTTCAACCAGTATGCAACGCTTGAGGACATGGAGGACTTCAAGGAAGAAATAGCCTCAAGCCGCACATTCGTCTTTGTACGCGAACTGGAACCGTTGCTCAATCTCGGACTCATCAAGGGTGGCGACCTCGACAATGCAATAGTCATTTACGAGAGAGAAATGTCACAAGACAAGTATGACCGTCTTGCCGATGTACTCGGAATTCCGCACATGGACGCCAAGAAACTGGGTTACCTCAACCATAAGCCTCTTGTGTGGAACAATGAACCTGCACGCCACAAGTTGCTCGACATAATAGGCGACCTTGCTCTCATTGGCAAGCCATTGCAGGGTCGTATTATCGCAACATGTCCCGGTCACACAATAAACAACAAGTTTGCGCGAGCAATGCGCAAGAACATACGTGAGCACCAGATTCAGGCACCGATATACGACCCCAACCGTGAACCGGTCATGGATATCAAGCGCATAAAGGAGTTACTGCCCCACCGCATACCCATGCTGCTGGTTGACAAGGTTATTGAATTGGGTTCAAAAGAGATTGTAGGTGTAAAGAACGTGACCATGAACGAACCGTTCTTTGCCGGACACTTTCCGGAAGAACCGGTAATGCCGGGTGTGCTGCTGGTAGAAGCGATGTCGCAATGCGGTGCGTTGCATATCATGAACATGCTTGAAGACCCTGACAAATACTCTACATACTTCATAAAAATAGATAAGGTATTGTTCCACAAGAAAGTTGTACCGGGCGATACTCTTGTTTTCAAGGTAGAACAGTCAGCGCCTTTACGCCACGGCATTGCCGTAATGAAAGGATATGTATTTGTCGGTGAGAGACTTGCTGCCGAAGCGCAATTCACAGGACAGATAATCAGGAACAAAGATTAATAAGGAAAGATATGATAAGTCCATTAGCATACATACATCCGGGAGCCAAACTTGGCGAGAACTGCACTGTAGAACCATTTGTATACATCGATGACAATGTTGTAATTGGCGACAACTGCCACATAATGGCCCATGCTTCTGTCTTGAGCGGCACAAGAATGGGCAACAACAACAGGATATATCACGGTGCAGTTGTAGGCGGTACTCCACAGGACCTCAAGTTCGTTGGCGAAGATACTACACTTGAGATTGGAGACAACAACATGATACGTGAGAACGTGACACTTAACCGGGGCACAGCCTCACGAGGCAAGACTGTCATAGGCAGCAATAACCTTTTTATGGAAAATGCCCACATAGGTCATGACAGCGTCATAGGCAGCGGTTGTATCATAGGAAACTCCACAAAAATCGCAGGCGAGGTGACAATCAGCGACAATGCAATATTGAGCGCATGCGTACTTGTACACCAGTTCTCACACATAGGAAGTTATGTGATGATACAGGGCGGAAGTCGTATAAACAAGGATATCCCGCCATACATCATCGTCGCCCGCGAACCGGCCAAATACTCCGGACTGAACCTTGTGGGTTTGCGCCGCCGCGGGTTCAGCAACGAAGCAATAAAAAGCATACATGAAGCCTACCGCCACATATACGGGAGTGGCACCATAGTATCTACAGCCGTGGAGAGAATCAGGGAAAGCGGCAACCTCACACCCGAGGTGGAATATATCCTCCATTTCATTGAGAAAGAATCGGAAAGAGGAATAATAGGTTGACAAACACAGACATCACAACAGAATTTATCGAAAAAAGACATGGTATACAAATTCAGGTTATTATCGGACGAAGTGGACAACTTCAAAAGAGACATCGACATTGACTCCGACGCTACTTTCTTTGAATTGCACAAAGCAATCCTTGAATCAGTAGGTTATCCCGATGACCAGATGACATCATTCTTCATCTGCAACGAGAAGTGGATAAAAGAGATTGAGATAACACGGGAAGACATGGGCGGCATGTCCGAAGAAGAGAACTACATAATGGAGGAGACCGTAATAGGTGACCTTGTAGAGGAAGAGAAACAGAAACTCATGTACCTCTTCGACCCACTTGGCGACCGTGTATTCTACATGGAACTCAGCAAGGTGGAATATAAAAAGAGTATTGACGCTGCCGAATGTACACGCAGTGTGGGGGAACCTCCTGCCCAGACACTCGATTTTGAAGAACTCATGAGCAAGAACCCCGTTGTCACAGGCGACGATGACTACAACGAAGATTTTTACGGCAGCGACGAGTACGATGACGACGACATAGACCCTAACGGCTTTGATATGGGCGGTGCAAGTGACATCAGTTCCATTGACGACCTTTATTGACAGAAGGAACGGGCGATAGATGAACACCCTTGTCGTACTCATTGGTCCCACAGCAGTTGGCAAGACTGATACAAGTCTTGCCATTGCTGATTTTTTGGGATGTCCCATAATATCGGCCGACTCGAGGCAAATGTACAAAGGAATGGAGATTGGCACGGCAATGCCTTCCAAAGAAGAGTTGTCACGCCACAGGCACTATTTTGTTGCTCAACTCGAGCCCGGTGAATATTACAGTGCAGCACGCTACGAGGAGGAGGTGCTGGCTCTCCTGGAAAAGGAGTTCATTCACCACCCCACAATGCTCATGTCAGGCGGTTCAATGATGTACATCGACGCCGTGTGCAACGGCATAGACGACATACCTACGGTAGACAATGTCACTCGCGCAATGATACTTGAAAAGTACGAACGCGAAGGTCTTGAGAAACTTGCCGACGAGTTGCGCATACTTGACCCGGAATACTACCGCGAGGCCGACATAAAGAACCCCAAAAGAGTAATGCATGCACTCGAAATCTGCTACATGACAGGAAAAAGATACAGCAGTTTCCGCAAGCAGCAGAAAAAAGAGCGCCCATTCAGAATTATAAAGATAGGGTTACAGCGTGAACGCGAAGAACTGTATGAGCGCATAAACAAGAGAGTGGAGATGATGATTGGACAGGGGCTTGTTGAAGAGGTCAGGAAATTTGCCCATCTGAAACACCATAATTCGCTCAACACAGTGGGTTACAAGGAAATCTTCAGGTATCTTGACGGTGAATGGACACTTCCTTTCGCTATTGAGAAAATAAAACAGAACACCCGCATATACTCCCGCAAACAGATGACATGGTACCGCAAGGACGAAGATGTAACCTGGTTCCACCCCGACGACATAGGGAATATAATAAAGCACATTGAGTCAAAAATTTCAAACACCTAAACACATAATTGCTATGCAAGACACAAGAACACGAACCTTGCTACTTGCAGCACTTATCGCGTTGCTGTTCACTGCCACCGGTAAAGCGCAGAACATTCAGGTACAGTATGACTTTGAGCGCAAATGCGTCACTTCAACCGTTGAGATGTTCAGGCCCGACTCTTTCGGAAGCACCTACTTCTTTGTGGATATGGACTACACGCCGAGGACAACCGGCGCCTACTGGGAGATTTCACGCGAACTCTGTTTCTGGCAGAATAGCAAGATGTCATGGTTGTCATTGCACCTTGAATTTGACGGTAGACTAAGCAACACAGTCTCTTTCAACAACTCCTGGCTTGCCGGTCTCACATATTCGGGGCACTCGAAAGACTTCACCAAAACATGGTCAGTATCGGCCATGTACAAACTCATACCGGGTACAAAGAATGCGGCAGGTAAGGCGCAGATACATAATTTCCAAGTAACGGGTGTATGGGGTAATGCTTAAGAAACTCTTTGGTTTTGACCCAACCAAAACCACAATCAAGACAGAAATCATTGCCGGAATCACGACATTCCTCACAATGTCATATATTCTGGCTGTGAATCCCGACATCTTCGGTGCAATAAAGGAAAACCCAATGCCGGGCGGTGCTGTATTCACTGCAACAGCACTTGCAGCCATAATAGGCTGTATAGTCATGGCGTTCATTGGAAAACTTCCATTCGGCCTTGCACCGGGCATGGGACTGCTGATGATTGAACCAATAAAGAAGATACCGTTCAGCGAGTTTACAGAGTCTATACCGGCATTCATCTGTATAATAATGATGCCGCTTACCTACTCTATCTCTCATGGTATTCTATTGGGAATGATTAGTTATGTTGTCATAAACATGCTTTGCGGCAAATTCAAGAAAATTACAGCAACAATGTACATTCTTGCTGTACTGTTTATACTTAAGTTATATTCCTTTAAAAAAAGAGAATGGCTACAAAACAATAGTTCCTCGGCTGAAAAGCCGAGGAACTATTGTTTTGTAGTTACTTATGCGGATATTCTTGAATATCATTCAATGCCATCAGTCATTTCCTCCACTCCTTTCTCAACACTATCGGACAACTGCTCCATCTCCTCCTCAAAACCATCGGCAAAGCCCTCTACACCCGAACCGAACCTTATTGCAAAGCGACGGGTTTTCTCTCCAAGTTTCTTGCCCAGCCTGCGCCCTCGCTCACGTAACTCCTCGTCGGTAAGTTCGCTGGTATCAATGCTATCAACATCTTCATCAAAGGCACTGAAAAAACCTTCCATTCCTCCACCTATTTCCTCGGCGAAATTGCCCAATATTGAACCGAGATTCCTAACGGTTACCTTTGTGAGATATGCCGACAGTCTACCGTTCAAACGACCTATCTCGCGCTGTTCCTCATCGGTATACTCATACTTCGCGAACTCTTTATCAAGAGAGTCGAGTCTGTCCATTATTCTATCCAAATCATCCTCGGTATATGATTTGTAATTCATTTCAACTTCATTGACAAGTTCTCTCAACTCCTTTACCGGAGTCTGTGGACCGCTGCATGCAACGATTGCCAATGTAAACATAATCACTGAAAACAAAACTGTAATCCTTTTCATAGTATAAACATTTACCTAATTTGCAAATATAACATGTTAATTCAAAAACCTAAACAGTCCCCATCTGTTTTAAGACGTCCGGAATGCAAAATTGTTACAAAAGAAAACAAAATAACCAAAAAATAATCTTTAAATTGGCATTTTTGATATATTTTAGCAGAAGTAAGTTAAGAGACATAATATAAAGTTCAAATATAGACCATTACCCATTATGAATATGAAAACAATAAGTGTACCAAAGATCACTCCTGTAGGAGATTTAGACGAGATATTCGCTACATTGCCCGAACATGCCATTGACAACTGTAACTGGCCCGCAGAGTACCCCTACTCTCCAAAGGCAGCATTCAGGCTTTTCCACGACGGCAAAAGACTGTATATAAAGTTCTCGGTTACCGAGAATGACATCAAAGCTGCCGTAACCGAGGACCAGGGCCGCACATGGACCGACCCGTGCGTGGAGTTCTTTGTATCGCCCGAAGGCAACCTCGACTATTATAACTTCGAGTGCACATGCACCGGCAAACTCCTGCTTGCATGGCACCCGGCCGACGCTCCAAAGGAAGCAGCCTCAAAGGAGGTAATTGACAGCGTAGAGCGTATTCCGTCATTGGGCACGGAGCCTTTTGAATTGCGTGAAGGAGAACACTCATGGAGCGTGATTGAGATTATCCCTGTGACAACACTTTTCCGCAGTGGTGTCGAGTGTTTTTGCGGCAAGGAGATGACAGCGAACTTCTACAAGTGCGGCGATGAACTCCCCACCCCACACTTCCTCTCATGGAACCCTATCGAGTGGCCCGAGCCGAGTTTCCACCGTCCCGAACAGTTCGGCAAACTTGTATTTGAGTAAATGCTGAATAGACATTAAAACAGGCCGCTTGCAACAGACAAGTAATCAGACCATTCATTTGGCGGTTTTTGTCAATGCAAGCGGTTCATGTTATGAAAGAATCAGTTTTATACTGAATATGATTTCATCTGTTCAGTTTTGTCATTATACGCAGTTTTGCTATCATTTCCGAGTCTAATTCTGCTGTTGCACAGCCATTCTCTCCATCATTACAGCCCGCCAGTGTCATGCCATAAGGATTGAGAATTACACTGTGTCCCTTGTATGTACCATACTCATCACTCCCCACCCTGTTGCTTGCTGCGACGTAACACATATTCTCTATTGCACGCGCCCGCACAAGCGTATCCCAGGCAAGCAAGCGGCTGTCGGGGAAATTGGCAGCAATGAGCAATACATCATACTCAGCCCTATTGTAGAGAAAAACAGGGAAACGCAGGTCGTAGCATATTGCCGGGCGGAAACGCACTCCGCGCCATTCCCATATAACCTTTCCCTCACCAGGTTGGAAAACTTTGTCCTCGCCACTGTATTCAAACAGGTTATGCTTGTCATATTGTCCAAGAATACCTTCGGGAGTGATGAAATACATCCTGTTGTAATACTTGCCGTCCTCATGCGTCATCACCGGCAGGACCATTGCTGCGTTATACTTCACCGCCAGTCTCATTGCCGCCTGCACCGACGCACCCCCGACATCCTCGGCCACGCCTTGAGGTTGCATACAGAAACCTGTAGAGCACATTTCGGGGAAAATATAAAGGTCGGAGCGCTCGGCTTGGGCAACCAATGCCTCAATACGTGAAATATTAGTATGGACATCCTTCCATGCAATATCCTGCTGTATTACTGTAATCTTCATTTACTCTTTGTTTATTGCCGGCAAAGGTACTAAAATTGCCATGAACGGCAAAAAGAGCACATGAAAACCAGGCAAAAGAGACGAAAAACGGAAGAAAAAAGAGAGTAAAACAAAAAACTTCAAAAAAAATGCAGAAAAGTTTTGCACATCTCAAAAAAAGCAGTACCTTTGCACACGTCAAACGACAACAAACGGTCTCGTAGCTCAACTGAATAGAGCATCTGACTACGGATCAGAAGGTTACAGGTTTGAATCCTGTCGGGATCACAAAAAAGGAAAGTAAGAGAAATTTCTCTTACTTTCCTTTTTTTCGTATGTAGGAACGCTAATTAAAGGAAATTGGCTCAACGTAAAATTCTGAGGGATTTCATTTTCATGCATATAATTTTGCTAGTCTGAAAAGGAAAAAATCTTTATCTTTCACACCCCTGAATTGTGTTCTAAATGCTTTAATTTTAGA